>JAAYDU010000053.1 GCA_012729095.1 Methanobacteriota archaeon
TGGACTTCGCCACCAGCGGCATATACCTCGCCGGACTGGCACACTGGCCGAAGTTCATCGATGAGAGCATCGCTCAGGCCTCCGGTGCAGCTTCCAGGGCAATGACCATAATATCGAAGCAGTACCTCGAGACCCAGGGTATCATAGCCGCCGTAAACGAGATGGTATGCAACGGTTGCGGCGTCTGCGAGCCGGTGTGCGAGTACAAGGCCATCACCATAGTCGGTGACCCGTCAAATCCCGAAAAGCGCAAGGCCGTCATCAACGAGGGTCTATGCATGGGTTGCGGGACCTGCGTGGCCGCATGCCCGTCCGGAGCTCTCGAACAGAAGGGCTTCAAGAACAACCAGATCCTGGCGCAGATCGACGCCGCTCTGGTCGGAGGTGGAAAGTAATGTCTGACGAAGCACAAGCCCAAGCCGCCCCCGCCGCCGAGGCGGAGGGCTGGGCCCCCAACCTATTGGTGTTCTGCTGCAACTGGTGCTCCTACGCCGGGGCCGACCTGGCCGGAGTGTCCCGGCTGCAGATGCCTACCAACTTCCGGGTCATAAGGACCATGTGCTCGGCCAGGGTGGACCCCGAGTTCGTCCTGAGAGCATTTGCCAAGGGCGCCGACGGTGTCCTCGTCCTGGGCTGCCACCCCGCCGACTGTCACTACATCGGCGGGAACTACCGTACCAGGAGAAGGATCGCCCTGCTCCGCGTTCTGCTGGAGCAGTATGGTTTCAACCCGGACCGCCTGAAGCTGGAGTGGGTCTCCGCATCCGAGGGGCTGAAGTTCCAGCAGACCATCAAGGAGTTCGACCAAACCGTCAGAGAGATGGGACCGAACCCGATCAACGAGGAGTAAATCTGATCCCCAAGGAGGAACAAAAATGGCAAAAATAAGGATCGCACAGTATTGGGCTGCTGGATGCGGAGGCTGCGACGTCGCCCTGTTGGACATAGACGAGAAGATCCTGGGCGTCGCCGAGATGGCTGACATAGTCTTCTGGCCCATCGCAGTGGACGCCAAGACGAAGGACGTCGAGGCCATGCCCGACGGCTACATCACCGCCACCCTGTTCAACGGGGCCATAAGGAACAGCGAGAACGAGCACATGGCCAAGCTGCTCAGGCAAAAGTCTCAGATAATGGTATCTTTCGGTTCCTGCGCCTGCTTCGGTGGAATACCCGGACTGGCCAATGTGACCAACAAGAAGGACATTCTGGAGTACGTCTATTGGCACACACCGACCTCGGACAACGTCGAACACGTTCTGCCCACCCCGCATTGGCAGGCGCCTGAGGGGGAGGTCGAGATACCGGTGCTCTACGACACCGTCATGACCTTAGACCAGGTCGTCGACGTTGACTACTACATACCCGGTTGCCCGCCTACGACCAACCTGATCAATGAGTTCCTCGATGCAGTCGAGAAGCATGTAAAGGAAGGCGCCGCGCTGCCCCCCAAAGGCTCGGTCATCGCTTCCCAGAAAACCGTCTGCGACGAGTGCCCCAGGAAGAGGACCGTCAAGAAGGTCGATAAAATATACATGCCCTATGAGATCGACATCGATCCAGAAAAGTGCATGTTGGAACAGGGCATCATATGCATGGGCCCATCGACCAGGGCAGGTTGCGGTGCCAAATGTCTCTTGGCCAATCAGCCGTGCCGCGGCTGCATGGGACCGACCGCCGAGGTATTGGACCAGGGCGGTAGCATGCTTAGCGCGCTGGCATCCATATTCGCTATCGGCAACGAGGAGAGCCAGATGACCGAGGATGACATACTGGAGCTGATGGCCCAGGTGAAGGACCCGCTGGGAACGTTCTACGCTTTCACCATGCCCGCCTCGATCATCAAGCGGAAGGTTAAAGAGAAGAAAGCTACCACTGCTTCCAAGGAGGCCTGAAAGAAATGTGTCCTATATTGATGGGTCAGGGACCCGACAAGATTGAGAAGACCACCGAGAAGCGCATCACCATTGACCCCATCACCAGATTGGAGGGTCACGGAAAGATCGAGATATTCTTGGATGACAACGGCAACGTTGCCAACACCTACTGGCAAGTGCCCGAGCTAAGGGGTTTCGAGAAGTTCTGCATCGGCAGGAACGCCGACGAGATGAACAAGTTGACCTCCAGGCTCTGCGGTGTTTGCCCCGGGGCGCACCACATCTGCTCCACCAAGGCGCTTGATGCGGTGTTCGATTGCGAACCCCCCGAGACCGGTAGGAAACTGCGTGAGCTGTTCTACATGGCCCACTTCATTCACAGCCACGTAGCGCACTTCTATGCGCTGGCTGCGGCAGACTTCGTCATGGGGCCCGGAGCCCCGGTGGCCGAGAGGAACATCCTCGGGGTCATCGGAGCGGTCGGTCTGGAGGTCGGCGGAGAGGTCATCAAGCACCGTTCCTACGCCCAGAAGATCCAGGAGATGCTAGGAGGAAAGGCCACCCACCCGGTGTGCGGCATTCCCGGAGGTTTCTCCAAAGTGATGAGCGAGGATGAGAGGGTTAAGATCGAGGCCATGGCCAAGTCCTGCGTCAAGTTCGGTCAGTTCACCTGCCAACTGTTCGAGGACGTCGTCCTGAAGAACCCTGACTACCTGAAACTGATAACCGACCCCGGTATCTACTACCACGAGACCTATTACCTGGGTACCGTCGACAAGGACAACAAGATCAACTTCTACGATGGCGATCAGGTAATGATCTCCCCCACCGGAGAGGAGGTCGCCAGGTACAAGGACAGGGGAACGGAATATCTGAAGTACATCGCCGAGCACACCCTGCCCTGGTCGTACGAGAAGTTCTGCTACTTTAAGAACGTCGGTTGGAAGGGATTGGTGGACGGAAAGGACAGCGGTATTTACCGCGCCACTCCCCAGTCCAGGCTGAACGTGGCAAGTGGCTTCACCACCCCGCTGGCGCAGGCCGAGTTCGAGAAGTACCACGGAACCTTCCGCGATCTGGGTGTAAAGGGGCCGGTGCACCACACCATGTCCCAGCACTGGGCCAGGGTCATTGAGATACTGTACGCCGCCGAGAAGATGCTGGAACTGGCTCAGGACCCGGTCATCACCGACAAGCACGTTCGGAACCCGGTCGGCAAGCCCGGCGAGGGTGTAGGTATCATCGAGGCTCCCCGCGGAACCCTGGTGCACCACTACAAGGCCGATGAGAACGCCATGATCACCGATGTGAACCTGGTCGTGGGAACCACCAACAACAACGCTCCCATGAACCTCAGCGTCCGCAAGGCCGCCACCGCCCTGATCAAGGACTGGAACGTTTCCCCCGGGCTACTGAACGCCGTGGAGATGGCGTACCGCGCCTACGACCCATGCAACAGCTGCGCCACGCACACCTTGTACGGCCAGATGCCCATGGACGCCGTCATCAGGCGCTCCGATGGCTCGGTCTACAAGACCATGTCCCGGAACTACTAAACACCTTTTTTCAACCCTTTTTCCATTCTTTTTTATTTTTACCAGCTAATCATGTTCCCATGCTCGTGCCTGTAAGGCTGAAGGAAGGCGACACCATCGGTCTCGTTGCTCCTGCTTCGTCCGCAAACACGCTGCGAAAGGACGTATGGGAGATAGGGGCGAAAAGGCTGGCCTCGAAAGGCTTCCACATCAAGGTGGGAAAACACGTCCTCGGACAGCATGGACACAGCTCAGGTACGGTAAGGGAGAGGGCAGAGGACCTCAATCGCATGTTCAACGATGACGAGGTGAACCTCGTCATGTCGGTGTTGGGAGGCTTCAATTCCCATCAGCTTCTGGAACACATTGATTTCGAAGCGATCGCGTCCTCCCGTAAGGCCTTCATCGGGTTCAGCGACATCACGGCTCTGAACAACGCAATATGGTCGCAGGCCGGGCTGATGAACTTCTCAGGCCCATCGTTCGTGACGTTTTGCCAGCCCGATCTTCCGTATTATACCGAGCGCTGTTTCGACAGAATGATCGTGGAAGGCGCGGCATCCCTTGATATAACCCCCTCAGAGAGATGGGCGGAGGACAAGTGGCACAGCATGATCGACCTCGGTCCCCGCCAATGGATGAGCAATCCGGGTTGGGATATCATCAACAAGGGAAAGGCCGAGGGAACCATCGTCGGGGGGAACCTGAGCACTTTGATGCTTCTCGCCTCGACCAAGTACTGGCCGGATATGTCCGGAACGATACTGTTCATAGAGGAGGATGAAGATGAATCGCCAGCCACGATAGACAGGTACATGACGCAGCTGAGACACATGGGCGCGTTCGACGTCATAAACGGGCTGGTAATAGGCCGAATGCCATCGAATGTGGGCTTCACTGCCGGGGACAGCTTGAGAATGGTGGTTGAGGAGGCGACCTCTGGTTATGATCTCCCTATACTGACAGGGGTGGACTTCGCCCATACAGACCCCCTTCTCACCTTGCCCATAGGCGGAAAGGCGGCTATGAACGCCGATCGGCCATCCCTGAGGTTCGTTGGGCCTTTCGTAACATGATCAGTCATCCAGACGGAAGTAACCTCTTCTCTTGACCCTGAGCGAGGAGACCGTGCCCAGGAATAGGCCGTCCATCAGGTACACCTGCCCGTTCTCCAGGTCCACTAGCTCGTTGGAGAGAAGGGGCCCGAGCATACGCGGGCCTTCCAGGTTCACCGGCCCTCCTCCAAGCGATCGGTTGAAGGCCGGTATCATCACTGCCTCCTCGGGAACCCTGGTGTACCTCCCTCCATTCCCCTTGAAACGGCAGCGCACCCAGCATCTTTCCACCTGGTTGTGGTGCAGCCCATCCTCAAAGATCACCGTCGGGTGGTTATGTCCCATCACCAGCAGCCTGGAGGACATGACCTCTTCCGAGGGCCAGGCATGCCCGTGCACGAAACCAACATCGTCCAGTACGAACCCATCCTGAGCGTGAACGGTCACCCGTGAGGGAAGCATGCGTTCTATGTCCGTATCGTGGTTTCCCTTTACCAGGTCTATGCGCGGATAGTTCTGCAGGAGTTCATTGAAGAAACGGGGGACCTCAACGTGCTCCTGCCTGGTGGACCCCGGGACCTGATGCTTCACATCACCGATGATCACCAGCCGGTCCACGTTCTCTGCCAGGTCCCTCAGCTCCTTCTCCATGCGCGGGGTCTGCGAGGGAACTATCACACCCCGGAAGCGCATGTCCGCCTCTATGCCGATGTGCAGGTCTCCGACGCAGAGCACGCGCTCCCTGCCAAGCAGCTCCAGCACCGGCCGATCGGGTATTGGCGAGGATTCGAACGGCATCTATATGCCTCGTAGAAGCCTGCTAGCCAGCATCTCCGGTAGTTGGTTCTCCCGAACCCCCCTCATCACCGGTCTCTGATCGTAGGCCACCCTGATAGTGCTGAACGACCATTCCGACGAATCCAGGATGGCGTAGGAGGCCCTGGGGTCTCCGTCCCGGGGCTGGCCCACTGAACCAGGGTTGATGACATTGCCGATCGGGAACTGGACCCGGTATGGCATGTGGGTATGTCCCAGCACAAGCAGCTTGGCCCCGGCGAGGGACAACAGCTCGTCGCTCACGTGCTCCTCGAATATGTACTCGGACATGTGGCGAGGTGAACCGTGGTGCAAGGCGGTCATCACATCCTCTACCGGCCGGTGTATCGAGTTGGGGAGATCGCGTATGAATTCAAAGGTCGAGGAAGAAATGTGCTCCCTGGTCCACTCTATGGCGGCCGCGGCTATGCTGTTCATGCCCTTGGTGCCTACCAACACCGCTCGGTCATGGTTACCGGCGATGCAGTGGACGTTCCTCTCTCGCAGAAGCTCGACCACCTCGTCCGGGTAGGTGTAATAGCCAAGTATGTCCCCCGAGCAGTAGATCTGGCCGACGTTCCGGGCCGACATGTCCCGCAACACCGCCTCCAGGGCCGGCAGGTTGGCATGAACATCGGAAATGAAACCTATCTTCATGTCCTCACCTCAGGTCCGGGAGAGGCCGCGTCTAAGCACCTGCGGTATCCTTTCCAGAAGGTCACTTGCCATCAACCCGTAGCTGTTCTTTTCGAATGCCAGGTCGCCTGCCGATCCATTTAAGAATGCCGAAATGCGCGAGGCTTTGAAAGGCATCATCTTCTTGGACAGGAGCCCGGCGGTCAAGCCGGACAGGACGTCTCCAGTGCCGCCCACGCTCATTCCCGGGTTCCCCGTGCGGTTCATCTTTATCCGCGTGCCGTCGGTTATAATGTCCACGGGTCCTTTCAACAGCACGGTCCATCCGGTCCTGTTCGCAAGCTCTTTGGCGCTCTCCAGTCGGGAATCCAGGTCACGCAGGACCTTCCGCCCCATAAGGACCTCCAGCTCTCGGTGGTGCGGTGTGAGCACACCGGTCTTCCCCTGCAAGATGTCCAGGTCCTCGCTGACCGCTCTCAGGGCGTCGGCGTCCAGTACCATCGGCCTTTCGCATAATGAAACGAAGGAACGCACAGCCTCCATGGTCAGAGGGTCCTTCCCCAACCCAGGTCCTACCAGCACCGCATCGGTCATTTCGCTCATCTTGCACAACTGGGTGACGTTCCCCGGTACGAGGCGATCACCTGGCAAAGGTTCCACGATGAGGTTGGGGGAATAAGAGGCGACGACACTCGCCACCCGTTCAGGACAACCCACGAAGACCAGGTCGGCTCCTATGCGGTAAGCGGCCAGACCAGCCATAGCCGGGGCCCCGGTGTACGGGCCGCCCCCAACCACCAGCAGTCTCCCGTTCTGTCCTTTATGGGCATCCGGGGATGGCAACGGGTAGTGCACCAGGTCTCCAGGTCCCACGAACCGCTCGGCGTCCGCGGGAATGCCTACATCGGCCACGACCATCTCTCCGCACGCTCCCTCCTCCATCCCCGTCTTGATATCGTGAAAGGTCACTGTCAAGGTCGCTCTGACGGCAAGCGGGCTTCCCAACCCGGTAGGGATATCGGCGGAGACCACCGGCCTTCCAGAATCGTTCATGGCCCTTACCATGGTCGCGTAGGCCCCTCTAGGCTCACCTTTTGAACCGACGCCCAGCAAGGCGTCCACGATCACATCGTAACCGGAGAGGTCCTCTCCTGAGTACACCTTGTGGAGCTCCTCCACCTTCTCAAAGTTCATACGGGTCTCAGGGGTACGTATCTCCGAGGGGGGCAGGGCCAGAAATACCCTGACCCGGTTGCTTTTGGTCAGCGCCCGGGCGGTCACGAAACCATCCCCACCATTGTTCCCCTTCCCGCAGAGTATGGCGATGCGCAATCCGCTACCGAACCGGGAGGTTATCTCCTGGGCCAAGGCCCAACCCGCGTTCTCCATCAGGACCTCCGTGGGCGTCCCCAGGTATTCCGAGTTGATGTCAAGCACCCGGACCTCCTCCCTCTCTATCATAGGAAGTGAATACCCGTAATTGTGAATAATCCTTTCCAGACAATTGACAAGCAATTTATATCCGAATTCCTTTTAATCGCTGGTAGATATTGAAATGTCCGAGATAAAACGCCTAGTGCTGGACGTGCTCAAACCCCATCATCCGTCAATAATCGATCTTGCCAACCGGCTCAGCGTCGTAGAAGGGATCTCCGGTGTCAACTGTACCCTGGACGAGGTGGACCAGGAAACGGAAAGCATCAAGATAACCATCGAAGGGGCGGCCATAAACTACGAGGACGTGGAAGAGGTCATCATCGACTCCGGAGCGGTCATACACTCCGTTGACAGCGTTTCCGCAGGCAAGAAGCTGGTGGAAGAGGTCGAGACCCCTCAGGACCGCTGAGATCCGAACAGCAGTTCCCCCACCTTTTGCACCAATTGGGACTTGCTCATGGTCTTCTCGACCAGGACCCGTCCCCCGCTGGAGAACCAGTTCGCGGGATATTTCTTTTCTCGCTCGATCCTGTGTTGCAGACCCAGCTGCTTGAGGGCAGCTGATAATCGGTCCACGTCAGGATCCTTTACGGCCGAGCTTCTCTTCACCTTGCGACCCTGGGAACGGGGCCTTGACCGGTCGAAATATTCCGGCCAGAGCACCCAAACATTATCCTCGTCCAAGGCCATGTGAATCCGTCAGCTCTCACTTCATCAGGGTGGCGTTGATCGAGCCGTCCTGTCCCGGCCGGGAAGTGACCTTGGCCGGACCCAGCTCGGTCTGTATGACCGCTCCCTTGGTGACTATGTTGCGCTGAACGTAGTTGGGATTGGAGAGGCTCTCCGTGACGTTGATGATCTTGACCTTCTGGGTCTTGTTGGTGTCCGGATCGACGACGTTGGCGAACTCGGCCTTCAGCAGGCGCACCTTAACGTTCGCACCGCGCACCCTGGATACCTGGCGCTTCTCGCTGCCTACAAAGGTGAAGACAGGTTCCTTACCGATCTCGTACCTGCGCTTCTTCCTAGACAGTGTCAAACGCCCGCCAGTGGGCTTCCTCTTGGACCTACCTTGCCATAATGCCATAGCAATCCTGAGCCACCTAATTGGACATGTATATAAAAACCTTGGCCTTACGACGGCAGGTCCAGCAATGTCAATCGGACGCTCCCGTCCAGTTCCATCATCCCGGCGTAGTGGTCCTTGGCCGCACCTGGGTTCATGTACCAGACCCCGTTCTTATCGGTCACGCCCCTGTCCTCGTGTATGTGTCCCGAGAGCACCACCAATGGCTTGCAACGCTCGATCGCCTGGGCCGCCGCTGTGCTTCCCACATGCCTTCCGGAGAACGTAGTGTCGAATGTGCCGCGAGCGGGATTATGCAGAACCAAGACCATGCCTGGCTCCATTACCGGCCCTAAAAGCCGGGATATCTCTTCCTCGGTCATTTCGAACGGAGTGTTGAATATGGTGGGGTTGGACCCGCCCAACCCTCCCCAGGTTCGACCGTCTATCGTCATCTTCACGCCATGCAACGAGGTGCCGGCCCTCTTGATGTAATCCTCGGTACCCAAGGGGTCGCAGTTTCCCGGGACGGCATAGCAGGTCGTCCCCAGGTCCCTTATGAACTCCTCGGCGAATTGAGGCGGACCAAAGTGCGTGATGTCTCCCAGCAGAACGACCGCGTCCAAGGAATGCTCCTTCAACAGTTCCCGGGCCGCTGATGCCACCCATTCCCGGCGGTGCACGTCGGAAAGCACCAAGTATCTGCCGCTCATGCCCTGGCATAATTGGGCCTGGAATAAAAAATTATTCAGGCGAAGCCGAAGCCCAGGTCCTGATATACCAGTAGATAGGCCGTCGCGTATCCTATTATCGCGGAGCCGTTCAGGAAAGGAAGCCCTGCCTGCGGACGTCCCTTGGAGATGAGGAACATGAGGGAAAGGAAACCCAGCAGTACCGACGCCAGTGTCAGCACTGCAACGGTCAGCGCCGGGGATGACCAGCCTATAGCGCTTACCGGAGAAAGGTTGGCGGCCGCGGAGACCACCAGGACCGAGGGGATTATGGCGTCCCCCAACCCCATGAGCATCATCTCCCTCTCGGCATCCTTGCTGCGATCGTGCAGGTCCAGTTTCTTCACTTCCTCACCCGCCCGGCCGGGAACGACCAGCACGATGGGGAGCCCCAGGTCCCCCACGCCCTCGGCCAGGGTCAGCATGTGCTTCGTCACGTAGACCGATATCGCGTCGTACACCGCCAGCAAGGTCAACAGTATCAGGGATGACAGCACGCCCAGCGAGATCCCTAGGACGAACGCGGCCCCCACTCCCAGTACCAGACCGGCCCCGTTGATGACGTACCAACGAGGATGCTTGAGGAGAATGACTATAAAGGACGTTGCTAGGAGCGCCCCCGTCGCCAGCGAGGGAACTTCGCTTTGACCTGCCATCATTGCGAACAAAGACCCTATGGAGAACAGCCCCAGTCCCATGGCTGCGAAAAGCAGGGTCTTCAGAAGCCCCATCTTCGATCTTTTGATGAGAACAAGGAACACCCCGGTCATGACCAGTATGAGAACTATGTACATCACGGGGCCGGCAGGGTCGTTCTGGTTCGATAGCCCGCGATATCCAGAAGGGATGCCGGGCACCATCAGCAATGCCAGTAGAGGCACGGCCAGGAACATTCCCGTCATCACGAGGTATTGCCCGACGGTGCGCATGGATGGCCATGCGGTTCCGCGAATAAAACCGTTAGGTTCCGATGATCAGGCCGGGTGCCGCCCGATCACTCCACGACCACGTTGCCGTATGCCACCTTGCCGGTGATCTTGGCCACCTTGACCTTGACCCGGGAACCCTTGGCGGTGCCTGGTACGTATATGATGTAATCGAACATGCGCGCGACACCGTCGCCTTTCTTGCCGACGTCCTCGATCATCATTTCGAACACGCCGCCCTCTCGCAGGCCCTCCTCGCTAACCTTCTGAACCTTGCGCACGTTCACCGGGCGATGCGCCCCGCAGGCCTCGCATTCCAGGATCAGCACGCGGTCCTCCTTGTTTATATGCGTGTCAGGTCTGCCGCATTCCGAGCAAAGCACGAACGTGTCCACGTAGTTCTGGATCTTCTCGGCTATCTGGGCAGGGGTGAGCCTGGTCTTGAAGATCACGCGGCGCCCCTCCATGGTGCCCGGCGTGCCAAGCTCGCGCAACAGGTATTGCAGTATCTGCTCCGGCTCTCGGCGCAGGGTGTCCACCACATCCCCGAAGTTGCGGAATACGGTGGTCTTCCCTTCCTGGAACACGTCAGGCTCGGGGACCACGAAACGCTCGTGCTTCTCTATGGTCTCTGGCAACTGCGTCTTGGCTCGGTCCAGAAGGGAAAGGTAATCGTCATTGGACATGTCTATCGGGCCTTCAAGTCCCCCATGCGATATAAAGCTTATTGGGTCCCGCCGTACTTGTGGGCGATGGCGGCCCTGACCAGTCCGAAGTGCAGCGGGGAGGGTTTTCCAGGTCTCGACTTGAACTCCGGGTGGAACTGGGAGGCGACATAGTAGTCATGACCTTTCATCTCGCCTATCTCCATCTTGATGCCATCGGCGGAACGGCCAGTGAACTTCCATCCCCCCTTTTCCAGCTCCTCGATGTGCTTCGGATTCACCTCGAAGCGGTGACGATGCCTCTCCATGATCAGCGCCTTCCCGTATAGCTCGAAGGCCAGGGACCCCTCCTCCACCATCACCGGCTGTGCGCCCAACCTCATGGTCGCCCCCATCTTCTTCACGTTCTTCTGCTCGGGGAGCAGGTCCACTACCGGGAACGGGGTGTCTGGATCGAACTCGGTGCTGTTGGCACCCTCCATCCCGAGAACGTTCCTTGCGAACTCGATGGTGGCTATCTGGAATCCCAGGCAGACGCCTAAGAAGGGAATGCGATTCTCCCTGGCGAACTTGGCCGTGGCTATCTTTCCCTCTATTCCCCGGGTTCCGAAGCCTCCTGGTATGAGTATGCCGTCCGCCCCCAGCAGCTCCTCGGTTATCCCGTACTGCTGGACCACCTCAGAATCAACGAAGACCACCTGGACCCTGGCCCCCGCTTCGGCGCCTGCGTGATGGAACGCCTCCAGATGGGATATGTATGAATCGGCAAGGTTGGTGTACTTGCCCACGCAGGCTATCTTGACCACACGTTCCTGATCGTGAATGCGTCCTGCGAACGCCCTCCACTCCTCCAGCTCATCGAGTTTGGCGGTGAGGCCGAAGCGCTGCATCACGTAATCCGTTAGGCCTTGCTCCTCCAAGGTCATTGGCACATCATATATGGAACGGGCATCGGCTGCGGTCACCACCGCCTCTATGGGTACGTCGCAGAAAAGTGATATCTTGCGCCTGATCGACTCTTCCAGGGGCTCCTTGCACCTGGCCACCAATATGTCCGGCTGTATGCCGATGGCCCTCAGCTCCTTGACCGAATGCTGGGTGGGCTTTGTCTTCTGCTCTCCCACCGTGCCCATGATGGGCACCAGGGTAGTGTGCACGAAAAGGCAACTGCGGCCCTTCCCTAGGTCCTGGTTCATCTGGCGTACCGCCTCCAGGAAGGGCATGGACTCGATGTCGCCGACGGTTCCGCCGAGCTCCACGATGCACACCTCCGCGCCGGTGGCTTCAGCGACGTTCACTATGTGGGCCTTGATCTCATTGGTGATATGGGGGATTATCTGCACGGTCTTACCAAGGTATTCCCCGGTCCTCTCCTTCTCGATGACCGACTTGTACACCTTGCCGGTGGTGATGTTGTGGGCACTGGTGAGGCTGATGTCCAGAAACCTCTCGTAATTCCCGAGGTCCAGGTCCACCTCTCCTCCGTCGTCGAGCACGTACACCTCTCCGTGCTCGAAGGGGTTCATCGTGCCCGCGTCGACGTTCAAATAGGGGTCTATCTTGATGGCCGTGACCTTTATCCCCCTGGATTCCAGAAGCCTGCCTATGGACGATGCGGTAATACCCTTGCCCAAACCAGAAATGACTCCGCCCGTGACAAAAATGTACTTCATGCATTCACGGGAACTTTCCATAACGGGGAAGGATATTTATGATTTCTGCTAAGAATGCCTGGATGATAGAATAGAGATTAGGCCTGAATGGGGACGCTCGATGTTGTTTTTAGTGCTTGGTAACCCTGCCGGAATTGGTGGGGGAAACACACGTAAATGCCATTAGCTTCACAGTGTTTCCCCTTGCGTAGGAGGTGATCCATCTGCAGGTTCCCCTACAGATACCTTGTTACGACTTAACCCTCCTTGCTGAATCTCAGTTCGAAGACCCCAAAATGAGATATCCTTACTGAAACCCAA
>JAAYDU010000054.1 GCA_012729095.1 Methanobacteriota archaeon
AGACATGACCCCACCAATGCTGGCCTTGGATTCGACCATGTAGACCTTGAACCCTGACTCGGCCAGGTCCAAAGAGGTCTGGACACCGCCGATGCCGCCCCCTACCACCAAAACAGAACCGCTTTTTTCTTCCATAGTTATCACTCCTTTAATGTCTTTTATCGAGCCATTTTACGAACGTTCGTATTAATTTCTTTGCTGAAGAACCCGTTCTTAGTTACATCAAGCCGTCAATATCCTCCCATTCCCGTTCAGACCATCAAATGCTGTGAGGTCAAAATACCCAAACCAAATCCCCACTGCCCATCCGTCATCAACATCTGCGCATCTTCCTGATGATGATGCATCCAGTCGTTCATTTTGTTGACGGTGGAACCTTGACCGCGGATCTGATATGACGCGGTTTGAATTTCCATATCCTAATCTCTTTTGTTTCATTTCGATATGGAACATTAGGATGCCCTAAAAGCAGCACTATTTAGTACTTTTTGCATTAATTGTACGAAGGTTCGGATATAATAGGTCGTAACAAAGGTTCTGAGGTCATAGATTGCATGTAAAGGAAACGTGCAATGAGGTCGATGGCCCTCCCTGACCTGTGCATGTTGTGTCCTAATAATCAGAAAGTAAGTGATATAAATCGCAAGATGGTCAGCCCAAAGGTGCTGATCATGCTATTCCTCGCTTCTCTGGGCGCCTCCGCCCTGATACCCCTGCACCATATCATTGCAAGGAGGAGTAAGGGAGATCATAATGGCTGGACGTTCCACAGTGACCGGCTCCAGCCATTGAGCCGCCCCGAACCGCGGGTGAAGATCAGGCCGGTGAGGGGAGGAGGGCTGGTATGTCAGATCTGCATGGGCCGCTTGAAGGACGGAATTCCGCACATCAAGTGCGATTGCGGGAGGGTGTTCCACATCACCTGCCTGAAGAGAGTGGGTGTTTGCCCTTATTGTAACACGAGCTACACCCCGGAAGAGGTGGAGGACAAGGCGGTGTACCCAGAGATGCAGAGCATGGAATGCCCGATATGCGGGCGCTCGGTATTCAAGGACTCTGGAAGCTGCGAGTGCGGGGCCATAATCGCCGATGAGGAAGGGGTTTTCTACTGTCCTGTTTGCGGTACCCAGATCGACAACGGGGAGAACGAATGCCCATACTGCCATGAAAGGTTCGAGGACGTGAGCCTGGTGGAGTGTCCGTTCTGCGGGAAGGTCTTCGACGAGAACAAAGGGATCTGCGCATGCGGGACCTTCGTCGGAGAGCAATGCCCTGTGTGCGGAATCCGCCTGTCGTCGGTGGATGAATATTGCCCCGCGTGCGGGGCACGCTTCGAGACGTTGGACCGGCCCGGTTGAGCTCCTGTTTTCCTTGCCTTTTTATACTTTATACAATATTCATAAACCGGGTGGGTGCCATTTGCCCTTTGTTCGATGATATGTTCCAAAAGGAGGCCGAGCAACAGACCGTCACTTCCAGTGCGGAGGACGATGAGCTTAGGGCCCTGGTCGAATCGCTGAAGATCAAGATCGCCATAATAGGATGCGGCGGTGGAGGCTCGAACACCGTCCGCCGGATGTACGATGGGGGAGTGGAAGGGGTCAAGATGGTGGCCTGCAACACCGATGCCCGACATCTGCTATCGGTCCAAGCCCATCATAAGATACTGTTGGGACGGAGCATGACCAAGGGACTGGGATCGGGTTCCCTTCCCGAGGTCGGCCAACGGGCCGCGGAGGAATCTGAGAACGATCTTTGGAAATACGTTGACGGGCAGAACATCGTGTTCATCGTCGCAGGCATGGGCGGCGGCACTGGCACGGGATCCGCCCCCGTCGTGGCCGAACTTGCCAAGAGGGCGGGCGCCCTGACCATAGGGGTTGTTACCCTACCGTTCAAGGCAGAGGGCAAGGTGCGTATGAACAACGCCATTAAGGGACTGGAGCGTCTCAAGGAAAAGTGCGACACCACCATCGTTTTGCAGAACGACCGGCTGCTCGAGCTGGTTCCGAAGCTGCCCCTGGAGGCCGCCTTCAGGGTCACTGACGAGGTGCTCATGCAGAGCATCAAGGGGATAACCGACGCCCTGACCAAGCCGGGTCTCATCAACATAGACTTCAACGACATGCTCACCATCATGAGGAACGGCGGCATGGCCCTTATCGGCCTGGGAGAATCCAGCGAATATGGGCAAAGGGCCGAGCTTTGCATCGAGGATGCCTTATCCTCGCCGATGCTCGGAGATGTTGACATCAAGCAGGCCAAGGGAGCTTTGGTGCGCGTCATTGGCGGTGAGGACCTCACGGTCACAGAGGCGGAGAAGGCCGCACTGCTGGTCAGCGAGAGAGTGGATCCGCGCGCCCGTATAATCTGGGGTTGTGCCGTGCACGGGGACATCAAGAACGAAATGCGTGTCCTGGTCGTGCTCACCGGGGTCAAGTTCAACAGTATAGTGGATTCGTTCAGGGGAACATGAGGGCGCTGGATGGTGGTTAAGGAGAAAAGGGGACGGCGGCGTTACATCGCCTTCCGGGTAGAGAGCAGCATGTCGGACGAGGAACTCCTTGCCGCCCTAAACGTCATCATGTCCCGTAGGGGCATGAAGATGCCAAAGCTCATACAGTTCGATGGAAACATGGGCATCTTGCGCTGCTCCCCGGCGGACAAGGACCGGGTCGTGATGGCCCTTTCCGAAGGTTCGGGAACCCAGCGCACGATCGAGACCTTGAGCACCTCCGGAACGTTGTTGACCTTGCGGGAAAAATACTTTCCCACGCCGGAACCCAGAGGATGACTGGAACGCCGTTCAGGGTTTTCCATTTATACCCAAGAAATATATACGTCCTCATAACTTAGGTGGCTTGGATCGAGGATAATTGGAGTGATTTCATGCAACCAGGACAGATGGCATATGACAGGGCCATAACGGTTTTTTCTCCTGATGGCCGGCTTTTTCAAGTCGAGTACGCTCGTGAAGCGGTCAAACGCGGCACCACCACCGTCGGTCTGAAGTTCAAGGACGGCGTGGTCCTCATCGTGGACAAGAGGATAGCAAGTCGTTTGATGGAACCGAAGTCCATCGAGAAGATATTCCAGATCGACCATCATATCGGCTGCGCCACATCCGGATTGGTGGCCGATGCGCGCATCCTTGTGGACCAGGCCAGGGTTCTGGCCCAGATCAATAAGATCACCTACGATGAGAGGGCCGCGGTAGAGGACCTTGTCAAGAGGATATGCGATTACAAGCAGAACTACACCCAGTACGGGGGCGTGAGGCCTTTCGGCACCGCACTCTTGGTCGCCGGGGTCGATGATCAGGGCGAACATCTCTTCGAAACGGACCCGAGCGGCGCGCTGGTATCATACAAGGCCGGCAGTATAGGGGCCGGGCGAAACGTGGTCATGGAGGTCTTCGAAGAGGACTACCAGGAGGGTATGGCCATGGAGGACGCGGTCACCCTGGGCCTCAAGGCCCTCAAGAAGGCCACCGAGGAAGAGAAGCTCAACCCCAAGGCTGTGGAGATCGGCGTGGTACGCCATGGGGAAAACTTCCGTCGCCTCGACGAGTCCGAGGTCGAAACCTTCATCGCCAAGGTTAACCAAGAGTGATCGGGGAAGCAGATGGTAGACCTGGAAGAGGCGATCGTGGCCCGCCTGGAATCCCATGGCGAGACCTTTGAGGTCCTTATAGACCCCAAGGTGGTCAACCACCTCAAGGAGGGAAAGGAGGTCGATCTGATCGAGTATATGGTCATCGACGAGATCTTCAAGAACTCCAGCAAAGGGACCAGGGCCGCCGAGGACAAGCTCAAGGAGGTCTTTGGAACGACCGACGCGGTTGAGATCGCTAAGGTGATAGTTCTCAAAGGCGAGGTACAGCTCACCGCCCAGCAGCGCAAGGAGATGCTGGAGAGCAAACGGCTCAGGATAATCGCTACCATAGCTCGTAACGCCATCAACCCGCAGACCGGCGGTCCGCATACCCCGGCGCGAATCGAGATGGCCATGGAGGAGGCGAAGGTCCATATCGATCCCTTCAAACCGGTGGACCTGCAGGTCCAGCAGGTGCTGGACAAGCTACGCCCCTTGATCCCGATCCGTTTTGATAAGGTCCGCATCGCCGTCAGGCTCAAGGCCGATGAGTATGGCCGATGCTATGATGACATGACGGAGATGGGCAAGATCACCAAAGAGGAGTGGCAGAAGAACGGGGATTGGATAGGGGTCGTGGAAATTCCAGCCGGACTCCGGGACGATCTTTTCCACCGCCTCAACTCCAAGACCCATGGCACAGTGGAGACCAAGCAACTTAAGTGATAACGTATAACTTTCCAAGAGTTGATAAAATGAACAATGAGAGCACGACCAGAGAACTGGTGCTGCCCGGGGACCTTTTGGACACCGGGACCATGAAGCCCGGCGAGGGGACCTATGTCCAAGATGGCAATATCTTCGCCGCGATGCTGGGCATCAAGAACGTCAAGTCGAATTTCGTGAACGTCATCCCCCTGGGAGGAAGATATATCCCGGCTCCGGGGGACATGATAATAGGCAAGGTCATAGACATCGGTCCTTCCAACTGGCTGGTGGACATATTCTCGCCCTACCCGGCGCCCCTGCACGTGAACGAGGTTCCGTGGCGAGTCGAGTTCGGCGACACCGCCCGATATCTGTCCGTGGGCGACACCTTGCTGGCCAAGGTACTGTCGGTTGACGAGACCAAGCGCGTACAGGTCACCATGAAGGAGCAGGGACTGCGCAAGCTGCAGGGAGGACAGATAGTGGAGATCTCCCACAGCAAGGTGCCCAGGGTGATAGGTAAGAACGGCTCCATGATCCAGATGATCAAGACCTACACCAACTGCCGCATATTCATCGGGCAGAACGGCAGGATATGGATGGACGGGAGCATGGACGACATGGTCAACGCCAAGCGGGCCATAAGGATGATAGACCAGGGAGCGCAGACCCTGAAACTGACCGAGCGGGTGAAGGAATTCCTGGAATCGGTATATCGCAAGGAAGAGTGAGGTGTTTTAAATGGGTGGAAATTCTGATATGAAGCTCATCGATGAAAACGGTATAAGGATCGACGGCCGGAAGGTAGATGAGCTCCGGCCCATGAAGATCGAGGCCGGGGTGCTCAAGAGCGCCGACGGCTCCGCGTACGTGGAAATAGGAAAGAACAAGGTATTGGCGGCCGTCTACGGCCCCAGGGAGTGCCACCCCCGGCACATGCAGAACCCGGCCAAGGCCATTGTCCAGTGCAAGTACAATATGATATCGTTCTCCGTCTCGGACCGCAAGAGGCCTGGACCGGACCGCCGCTCGGTGGAGATATCCAAGCTGATATCTGAGGCCATGGAGTACGTGGTGTTCACCGAGAACTATCCGAGGACGTCCATAGACGTCTACATCGAGGTGCTGCAGGCCAACGCTGGAACCAGGTGTGCCGGCCTTACCGCCGCCTCGGTGGCACTTGCCGACGCTGGCATTCCTATGAAGGACATAATCCCTGCCGTCGCCGTGGGAAAGGTCAACGACCAGGTGGTCCTCGACCTGAACAAGGAGGAGGACAATTACGGCCAGGCCGACCTACCGATAGCCATACTCCCCCGCACAGGGGAGGTACTGTTGATGCAGATGGACGGACACCTGACGCAGGAGGAGTTCGACAAGGGATTGGAGATGGGCGTGAAGGCCTGCAATGAGATATACGAACTGCAGAAGGACGCCCTGCGCCGACGCTACGCCGTGGTCAACGGGGAGACCGATGAAGAGTCCAAGGAAGCGGACGAGGACGTTACCGAGGAGGCCTGAAGATGGCAAGATCAATAGTTTCCGAGATCAAGAGGGACCACATACACAAGCTCATCGCTGACGGGAAGCGCGTCGATGGAAGGGCCTGGGACCAGGTCCGCGAGATATCCGTGCAGACCAACGTTGTGGAGACCGCGGAAGGCTCCTCCAGGGTCAGGATAGGGAACACCGAGGTCATTGTCGGTGTCAAGATGACCGTGGGCGAGCCGTTCTCGGACACACCCAACAAGGGAGTTCTGTCCACAAACGCCGAGCTGATCCCCATGGCCTCGCCCAACTTCGAGTCCGGGCCCCCGGACGCGGACTCCATAGAGCTGGCCCGCGTGGTCGACCGCGGGATAAGGGAAAGCCAGATGATAGACCTGGAAAAGCTCTGCATAGAGCCGGGAAAGAAGGTGTGGATCAACTTCGTGGACATATACGTCCTGGACTTCGACGGCAATCTGTTCGACGCCTGCAACCTTGGCGCGGTGGCGGCTTTGAAGAGCGCCGTCGTTCCCGCTAAGGCCAACGGTCTTGGCGATGACTACCCCATGCCGATCACCTGCACCCCGATATCCGTGACCTCGGTACAGATAGAAAACTCTATATTGGTTGACCCGACTCTCGACGAAGAAAAGGTCGCGGCAGCTAGGCTGACCGTTACCACTGATGACAATGGAGACCTGCGGGCAATGCAGAAAGGGCTCAGCGGGGCCCTCACGTTGGATCAGGTCAATACAGCGATCGAGACCTCGCGCAGATTGGGCATCGAGATTAGAAAGCTGATCGGGTGATAGCAATGGCAAAGAGAACTGATAAGGCCGGTAGCTCCGGAAGGTACGGAACCAGGTACGGTGTGGTCATTAGGAAGTTGACCAGGGACATAGAGAGGTCCCAGAGGTCAAGATTCGAGTGCCCCAGCTGCCACCACAAGAGCGTGAAGAGGGTCGCTTCGGGGATATGGGCCTGCAGGCACTGCGACGCCAAGTTCGCCGCCGCCTGCTATAGCCCCAGGACCAGGGAGGCCGTGTCCAAGGAGATACTGGCCGCCCACTCCAAGGAGTGAAATTCTTGAACTACAAATGCGCCCAGTGCGAGAAGACCACCCGCTCCAACCTTAATCAGGTAGGCATACAGTGCGAGAGCTGCGGCTCAAAACTGTTCTATAAGGAGCGGCCCAACGTCAAGAAGGTCATAAAGGGTCGGTAGACATGTTCCGGGCCACCCTGGCGGTGACCTCGCCCTTCGCTTCGAACGTGGCGAGGGCGATCTCCCCGGAGGCCGGAAGAGAGATACCGCGCACCCGGGCCGATGTCAAGGTGTCCGAGGGGTCCATGACCCTGATATTGGACGCTGAGGACCTGTCGGCCCTCAGGGCAGCTTTGAATTCCTACATCCGATGGATGAGCATAGCGGAAAAGATTAGTGAAACGGTCGGTGAAAACGATGGATGAGATCAGCCCCAAGCTTCAGAACCAGATCGCCCAGTTCCAACAGCTCCAGCAGCAGTTGCAGACGGTCATGAGCCAGAAGATCAGGATGGACGCCATGCTGAAAGAGATGGAGATGACCATTGAGGAGCTCAAGAAGGCCCCCGAGGATGTCACGGTGTACAAGAGCGTTGGCTCCCTGATGATCAAAGTGGCGGACGCCCCAGGTCTCCTGAAGGAGATAGAGGATGACCGGGAGACCACAGAGATCAGGGTCAAGAGCCTGGACCGCCAGGAGAAGATGCTCAAGGAGAAGTTCCAGACCGTTCAGGAACAGCTCAACCGTGCGATCGGAGCCCAGCAGGGCGCCCCTATGGACCAGGAAGAGAACTGAACCCCCTTCCCGAAACTTCTTCCTTCCCTTTTCTTACGATAAATTGGAAATAGCCAGGATTCGTTCGCTGCCTCGGATGCTCGAAGACATAATCTCCAGGCTGTCATCGACGGACAAGCTCATTCTGGTCCACGGCAACGCCGACCCGGACGCCCTGGGCAGCGCCTATGCCATGGCGAAGGCCTTCCCGCCGGCGGACATACTTCCCGTGGAGGGGTTGGACCGCACCTCCAAGAACGTATCTTCGCGGTTGGGCATGGAGCTTATCACCAAGCCTGAGCGCAGCTACCCCCTCATAGTCGTGCTGGACACCTCCTCCCCGGAACAGCTGGGCACCTATGCCCAAATGGAGGGGGACATGATAATCATCGATCACCACTGCCCCACCAACAAGTGGGCGGAGCGCGGAACGTACCTGTGCGACGAGAGCAAACGAAGCTGCGCCGAGGTGGTCCTGGACATAATAGACCGAGCCGGCAGGCCGATCGGCCGGGAGATGGCCTTGGGCCTTTGCGCCGGGATCCTGACCGATACCGGTCACTTCCGATTCGCCAATCCCGCCTCCCTGCGCGCCTTCGCCCGATTGATAGAGATGGTCGGAGCGAACGTCGAGGACGTGCTTGCCTTGACCGATTCACCGACGGACATATCGGAAAGGGTGGCCCAGATGAAGGGAGGGCAGCGCATGCGCTTCGAACGCATCGGCGGTCACATCGTGGCCATTTCCCAGGGCAGCTCCTTCGAATCGTCCGTGTGCAAATCCCTGCTTTCGCTCGGGGCGGACATTGCGTTCGTGGCCTCTCAACGCGGGGACGAGTTCCGGCTCAGCGCTCGCGCCCGTCAGGACCTGGTGAGAAAGGGACTGCACCTCGGCCATCTGCTGGGGTATGTCGGAGAGGAGACAGACAACGATGGCGGCGGCCACGGTGGCGCGGCCGGGCTGACAGGGACAGGGGACGCGGAGGCAATACTGAACATATGCATGCAGAACGCGATGGCCTTCCTGCGCGGGATCAAATGATGTCAGCGGAGCTTCTTGACCTCGGACAGCACCTGCCTGATCCTCTCCAAGTTCTCCGGCTTGTTCCTGAAGTATTCCCTTACCGGGGCCAGCACCTCGATCAAGGAGGAGGCCGTTCCGTTCTTTAGGTCCATTGGATGCAGCTTGCCGGCCAAGTAGGTCCGCTCCAGATCGTCATAGCTCTTGAACTCGAGGTTCCCGCCGAACTTCTCCGGGCGCTCTATGCGAATGACGTCCATCCTTTGGAACAGCACGTACTGGCAGACCGCCAGTACCGGGTTGCCTTCCACCTCCGGAGGGCAGAAGGCCTTTCCCATCTTGCGCTTGATGTCCTCGGGGGAATCGTGTATCAGCAGGCTTCCGTCCGGGTCGCTCTTGGACATCTTAGCGCTCACCGGGTCCATGCGGTTCCCGCCCTTCATCCCCGGCAGCAGCGGGGTGTGCAATGCGACCGCTTTCTTGATGCCCATCTTCTCCGAGGCCTCGCGGGCGATCATGTGGGCCCGCCGCTGGTCCAGGCCGCCGTAGGCCACATCCACGTCCATGAATATCAGGTCCGCGGCCTGCATGAGGGGATATATCATCTTACTGGAATCGACCTCTGCCTCGTCCTCGTTGCGGCCCATGATGGTCATGGCCCTCTTGACCCTTTGCAAAGAGGAGGCCTTTCCAACCTTCATCACCGTCTCCCAGTAATCGATGTCGTCCATTATCTGAGAGGCCAGGCGGTATTCCACCTTGTCCCTGGGCAGGCCGAGGGCCTCGAAGCAGTCCATCATGTACTCGGCGCACACGCGGATGTTCTTGATGTCCCCGCCCAGCTTGTCGTTGATGTAAGCGTGCCAGTCGGCCAGGAACATTATGAAGTTAAAACCGGCGTCCACGAAGTCCTTCACCTTCTGCACGGTGACCATCCAGCCTATGTGGACCAGCCCGGACGGTTCGAAGCCGATATAGCCGGTGGGGGAGTCCTTGTTCCGCAGCACCTCCATGAGGTCCTCCGGGGTGATGATCTCCTCGGTGTTCCGGGCTATTAGTGCGTACCGCTCTTCGACGTCCATGTTAACCGGTGTCGAATATGGGACGGGATATTAAACAGATTTGCCTTCAGCCGCGAAGTACCCTGGCCAACTTCTCGGCTGCCGCGTTCACCGTGTCAGTGACCATGGAGGTCGGTGGACAGTATGCGTTCTCCATCCTCTCCACGAAGGAGCTGACGGAAACCCCCTCGAGTATGGCGGCGGTCATCCAGTTGACGCGTCCGGTGACGTCTTCCTCCCCCACGATCTGACCCCCGATGAGCCGGCCGCTATCCTTGTCCGCCAGAAGCTTGACCGTCATGTCCTTTCCGCCGGGGTAGTACCTCGCGCGGGAAGAGCCCTTGGCCACCGCCTCGGCCACTTTAACCCCGTAGTACTCGGCCAGCGAGCGAGATATGCCCGTGCCTCCGATGTGAAGACCGGCAACCACGCTGATGTACGGGCTGGCCGTGCCGGGGAACGTGGCATCCCCACCGGCTGCCCGTATGCCAGCTACCCGTCCCTGCCGGACGGCGGTGGATCCCAGCTGGCTCATTGTCGGTCCGGCCAGTACGGCGCTCTGGCACATGACCACGTCGCCTGCCAGGTACACGTCAGGTACCAAACGCCCCCGGCGGTAAGGCTGCAGGCTCGGACTTACCCGGACCGCTCCCAGAGGACCTATGTCCAGGCCCATCTGCTCCGGGATGCGCAGGTTGGCCCGCACCCCGGTAGCCATGATGACCATCTGACATGGCAGTTGGACTTTTCCAGCGGTGACCCCGGTCACCGTGCCTTCCCCCTCGATGCGGGACAATGGGGTACCAAGCACGAACCGTATGCCGTGCGATTCGCAATGGGCCTGCACCAGCTGGGCCATGTCCCGGTCCATTATGCGGGGGACCACCTGGTCGAACATCTCCACCACGGTGACCTCCTTTCCCCTCTCCCGGAGGGCCACTGCCATCTCCAGACCTATCACCCCGGCCCCGGCCACTACCACTTGCTCGGTCCTTGGCAACCAGTCCAGTATGGACTGCCCGTCCGCAATCCACCTTACCGGGAAGACCCCCTTCCGTTCCCGCCCCTCGATGGGGGGAACGAACACCGTTCCGCCGGTGGCAATGATCAATGAATCGTAATCGAAGGAACGCCCGTCCTTGGAGATGACCCTCTTGGTCTCGGCGTCGACCCGGTCCACGGAGGTCTTCACCAGAACCTCTATGTTCCTCTCCTTCTTGTAGAAATCAGGGGTATGCATCACTATGCTGGGGAAATCCTTTATCTTGCCCTCCACCACGAACGGGATGGCACAGGGCGAGTAGGCCACGTGTTCGTCCTCGGTGATGAGGGTGATGTCCCCTGCCCCGTTCTCCCTGGCTGTGGAGGCGGCGGTCATGCCTGCCGCCCCTCCCCCGATAACCACGATCTTCCTGGCCATTATGCCTCTCCGGGCCGCAAATCCTGAAGTGAGGATATAAAATGTTTGTACCGTCCGGCGGAGCGCTCAAATAGTTCGGGACGTTTTGACCTTCGTTCGCATGGAGGACGCATGAAAGCGGTGGACCTTACCAGACCGGTGACGGTGTGGAAGGAGGACGATGTGGTGGACGGACGGAGGGAGAAGGCCCTGGTGGCGATCTTCCGTACCAGCGGCTGCCGCTGGTCTCGCAATGGAGGGTGCTCCATGTGCGGTTACAACGTGGAAAGCCTGCAGGGCATAGGGAAGGATGAGATATGCGCCCAACTGCAGGCCATCCTGGAGAGGTACGAAGGGGAGGGAATGGTCAAGCTCTACACCTCCGGAAGCTTCCTTGACCCCGACGAGATACCGCGGGAGGCCAGGGACCGGATCCTGGGCGCCTTTGACGGGGCGAAGAAGGTGCTCTTCGAGAGCCGCCCGGAGTTCGTGACCCCGGAGACGCTCCGGGAACTGCCGGACCATTCCGAGGTGGCTTTGGGATTGGAGAGCGCTTCGGACACCGTGCTAAGGTGCTCCGTGCACAAGGGGTTCGGGGTCAAGGACTACGTAAGGGCGGCCGACGCCGTTAGGGACCGCGGCCTCCCCGTGCGCACATACCTGCTGCTGAAGCCCATGTACATGAAGGAGAGGGCGGCCATTGAGGACACCAGGACATCGGTCCGCTTCGCCGCGCCCCGCTCGGAGAGCGTATCCGTCAACCCGCTGAACGTTCAGAGGGGCACAGTGGTCGAAGGGCTTTGGAAGCGCGGAGACTACCGACCGCCCTGGATATGGTCACTGTTCGAGGTGCTCAAGCTGCGATCGGAGCTTTCCGGCGTGCGGCTGTTCTCCTCCCCCAGCGGCGCGGGTACGAGGAGGGGCGTGCACAACTGCCCTTCCTGCGACAGGAGATTGCTGGACGCCCTGGAGGCGTTCAACTTCGAACAGGACGTTTCGCTGCTGGCGGGTCACAGCTGCCATTGCCATGACGAGTGGACCTCCCTGATCCGCGCGGAGGATGCGATGCGCACCTCGGTGGACGTGCACAGGCATCTGGAGGATGAGCTTTCGTTATAGAGGGATTCACATGGATTACGACATCAAGAAGGGGAACTACAAGAACCTGGAAGGCGATGGACTGAAGAACATGATGGAGGCCGCGTTCGGAACGGTCACCGTCGAGGGCGGCTCCCTCATCTCCTCATACGGGGCCATGACCCGGATAGAGGTTCGGTTGATCAGCAAGACATCATTGGACATCAACACAGTAACGGACAGGAGCGCCTCACCAGAGCTTGCCGGGGACACCATCAAGAAGTGGAACGAGTTCTTGGAGCGGGTCACCGGCTTCAACTCCAAGGAGCGGCGCAGCCGCCTTCAGAAGAAGGCCAAGGACGGCAAGCTCTGATGCCGTCCAGCAAATATATTTCCACTTGGTCCCTTATATAAGGATGACCGATTTGTTTAAATAATATTGATATTATGCGAGTTCTGCTCAACGCACTGAGGACGTTCGACCAGACCCCTTGGGCAATGCGAAAGCAACCCTAAGCCGCCCCCAACCGCACATTCTGGTGGGCGATGACGGTGTCACGGTCGAAGGTGCTGACCTCAACACTCTTGAGAACAGGCGTTAGCGTAAGAGAGTGTGCTCTCTCGTGAGAAAGGGAGAGGAGATCCAATGCCGAACATTAGACGTCCGAGAAGAGGCTCCCAGGGATTCGGTCCCCGGAAGAGAGCCATATCGCAGACACCGAGACTGGATTCGTGGCCCGATATCAGCGAAGGCCCTAAGGTCCAGGGATTTGCCGGTTACAAGGCAGGAATGACCCACGCGTTCATCGTGGACCGCCGCAAGAGCAGCACCACCTCCGGCCAGGAGATCAAGGTGCCCGTCACCGTTCTTGAGGTGCCGCCTATGAAGGTGGCCGCGGTACGCATCTACGAGAACACCCGCTACGGGCTGAAAACCGCCGGAGAGATATGGGCCGGCCAGCTGGATGAGACGCTCTCCAGGTTGCTTCCCATTCCCAAGAAGGTCGACGCCGATGCCGCCTGGGACAAAATAAAGGGAGTGGACGCCGAGGACGTTAGGGTCCTGGCCTTTACCCAGCCCAAGCTGGTCACCGGAGTGCCCAAGAAGCGCCCGGAGCTGATGGAGCTGCGCATTGGCGGCGGCACCATGGAGGCCAGGATAGACTTCGCCAAGGGACTTCTGGGCAAGGACATCGCCATCACCGACTTCGCCAACACCGGAGCAATGATCGATGTCGTGGCCATAACCAAGGGGAAGGGCTTCCAGGGCGCCACTAAACGCTGGGGCCTCAAGCTCATGTCCCACAAGAACTCCAAGCACCGCCGCGCCGTCGGGAACCTGGGACCTAAGAGGCCAGGTTACGTCCGCGCCACCGTGCCTCAGGGAGGTCAGATGGGCTACCATCAGAGGACCGAAGTGAACAAGCTCATCCTCAAGGTGGGGGAGAGCGGGCAGGAGGTCAGTCCCAAGGGCGGTTTCCTGCATTACGGTGAAGTTAGGAACCCCTTCGTTCTGGTCCACGGCTCCGTGCCCGGCCCTACCAAGAGGCTGGTTCGGATGAGGGACCCGGTCAGGAGGCAGCAGCCGGACCTGAAGGAAGCGCCGGAGATGGTGTACATATCCACCGAGTCCAAGCAGGGGGCGTAAGCAATGTCCAAAGTGAACATTTATTCATTGAGCGGCGAGGTCCTGAGGACCGAGGCCCTTCCAGAGGTGTTCTCCACCGCGTTCAGGCCCGATGTCATACACAGGGCCGTGGTCGCCGAGGAGTCGAACAAGAGGCAGCCATACGGCCCCAAGCCAGGAGCCGGGATAAGGCACTCGGTGTCCACCTGGGGAAAGGGTCGCGGCGTGGCCCGCGTGCAGAGGCTGGCCCAGGGAGCGAAGGGAGCCGAGTCCCCCAACAACGTGGGAGGGCGTCGCGCCCACCCGCCCAGGGTAGATAAGAACTGGACCATGAAGGTGAACCAAAAGGAGAGGGTGCTCGCCAAGTTATCTGCGCTGGCCGCAACGGCCGACGAGGAGAAGGTCCGTGCCCGCGGTCACCACTTCAACGAGGGTGTCACCCTACCAGTGGTCGTCGAGGATGGCCTGGAGGGAGTTAAGAGCACCTCTGAGGTGTTGGAGACCCTTAGGAGCATCGGATTGTCCGACGACGTGGTTCGGGCCAAGGACGGCATCAGGATCAGGGCGGGACGCGGTAAGATGCGCGGACGCCCGTACCGGATGCCCCGAAGCCTGCTCATCGTCGTTTCGGCACATGACGCTGCGGTGGTCAAGGGCGCCAGGAACCTTCCTGGTGTCGAGGTGGCCTTCGCGGAGATGCTGAACCCCGGCCATCTGGCCCCCGGCGGAATGCCCGGCCGGCTGACGGTGTTCACTGAATCCGCCTTAAAGAAGATAGGAGAGTGGTGAGCATGGCCAGGAAGGTATTGCTTTACCCATACGTGACGGAAAAGACCATGAACTACATGACCGGCACGCCCACCCAGGATTTCAAGGACGGAAACAAGATCGAGTTCATAGTGGACCGCTTCGCCACCAAGGCTGAGATCAAGGGCGCCTTCGAGGCGCACTTCGAGGTCAAGGTGGATAAGGTCTGGACCAAGATCTCCAAGGAGGGCAAGCACGCCATAATCAAACTGGCCGAAGGATACTCTGCCGAAGACATCGGTATGAGGATCGGAGTGTTCTGAGGAGGGGGAACATGGGAAGACAACTGAGACAACAGAGGAGAGGTCGCGGAACCTCGACCTATAGGTCCCCGAGCCACAGGCACGTGGGAGAGATCAAGCACCCGCACATCGAGCTCAAGGCCGGTAAGGTGGAGGACATAGTTCACGCCCCCGGCCGCAACAGCCCGGTGGCCGAGGTGCGATTCGAGGATGGAAAGAAGGAGAAGATCATCGCCGTGGAGGGTCTGATGGTCGGACAGGACATCAGAGTGGATGGCTCACTGAGCCTGAAGCCGGGGAGCGTAATGCCCCTGGCGAGAATTCCAGAAGGTACGCTGATACACAACCTGGAGGCCAGGCCCGGGGACGGCGGCAAGTTCGTGAGAACGGCCGGCACGTACGCCACCGTGGTCACCAAGGGCGACAGCATCGTTGTGCAGCTGCCCTCCGGGGCGTTCAAGAACTTCGACCCGCGCTGCCGTGCCGGCGTGGGGATCGTGGCGGGAGGCGGGGCTTCCGAGAAGCCGTTCGCCAAGGCAGGGAAGAAGTTCCATGCATACCGCAGCAAGAGCAAGGCATACTTCAAGGTGAAGGGGGTCGCGATGAACGCGGTTGACCACCCGCATGGCGGTGGAGGTCACCCACATGTTGGTAAGCCAAGCACCGTATCGAGGAACGCTCCGCCGGGAAGGAAGGTAGGTAGACTTTCCCCCAAGAAGAAGAGGAAGTGATTCTAGATGGCTGATGAAAAGCTAACTGGCACCAAGGCCTCGAGGAGGAAGCAGCGGAAGAAGAAGGGCATGATGACCGCCCGTAGGAAGAAGGAGTTCACCTATCGCGGTTTCACCCTGGAACAGCTCCAGGAGATGCCCTTCGATGAAATGGTGGACCTCCTGCCATCTAGGGTCAGAAGGTCATTCCGCCGCGGCCTCAACGAGGAGCAGAAGACCACTTTCGACAAGATCGTGGCAGCAGAGCAGGAAGTGGTGCGTACGCACCGCCGTGACATACCCATCGTGCCGGCCTTCGTGGGCCGCCGCGTGTCCGTGTATAACGGTAAGGAATTCAAGGAGATAGAGGTCAAGCCTGAGATGATCGGGCACTTCCTCGGCGAGTTCGCAATGACCAGGGGTTCCGTGAAGCACTCCGGTCCGGGAGTGGGTGCGACCAGAGGCTCCAAGTTCATGCCGCTTAAGTGAGGTGAAAGATATGGTAGGATACACAGCACAAGCCGACCCGGACACCACGTCCAAGGCTATCGCCAAGGAACTGCCCATTTCACCCAAGTTCTCGAGGGAGATATGCCGCATGGTCAGGGGCAAGAAGGTCGATGTCGCCATACGCATGCTTGAAGAGGTAGTGGATCTGCGCCGCCCGGTGCCGATCCGCCGCTACAACATGGGCGTGGCCCACAAGAAGGGCGTCGGCCCCGGCCGATTCCCCAAGAAGGCCGCCGCGGCCATCATCAAGGTGCTGCAGAGCGCCAAGAGCAACGCGGAGTACAAGGGCCTGGACGCCGACAACATGCGCGTGCGCATAATCTCCGCCCACTTGGGACGGACGATACCCGGCTACATGCCGAGGGCGCACGGCCGCAGCACCGCCTGGGACCAGCAGACCGTCAACATCGAGGTCATATTGGAGGAGGTTCAGTAGATGGCCAGCGAGAGGAAGTTCACACAAGAGAACATCAGAAGGGTGCTGCTCAAGGAGCACCTTATGAAGACCGTAGACCGCGCTGGCTTTGGAGGCGTGGATGTGCAGAGGACCCCCATGGGAACCAGGGTCTCCCTGGTAGTCGAGCGCCCGGGCATAGTCATCGGACGCCGGGGATCTGCCATCAAGATGCTCACCAAGGACATCGAGGAAAAGTTCCACTACGACAACCCCCAGATCGAGGTCCAGGAAGTGGAGAACGCCAACCTCAACGCCCAGATCATGGCTGAGAAGTTGGCCTTCGCCCTGGAACGCGGCTGGCACTTCAGACGTGCCGGTCACTCGACCGTTCGCCGCATCATGGAGTCGGGCGCCCGCGGGTGCCTGATCATCATCTCCGGCAAGCTTACCGGGGAGAGGCATCGTACCGAGAAGTTCAAGGACGGGTCCATAAAGTACTGCGGTGAGACCAGGAACCTGTTCATAGGCACCGGTTTCGCCGTGGCCAAGTTAAAGCCCGGGGTCATCGGGGTGCAGGTCGAGATCATGCAGTCCGGAGCCGTGCTCCCGGCTGAGATAGACGTCATGCCAATGGACATGGCCATTCAGGCCAACCCCGACCTGTCCGAGCTGCTGATGAAGCAGGAGGAGGCGTCGGTCATCGCTGAACATCCCGCCGAGGACGAGGTCCCCGACGAGACTGACAAGGAGGAGGTGACCGAATAAATGGCACTACTAAGGACCTCTGAGATACGAGAGATGAGCGTGGACGAGCGCGCCGTCAAGCTCCGCGAGCTGGAAGACGAGCTCATGCACGAAAAGGGAGCCGCCGCTATGGGTGGGGCCCCCAACAACCCGGGGAAGATCAGGGCTTTAAGGAGCAACATCGCCAGGATCCTAACCGTCCAGAAGGAGGAAGAACAATAATGGCCGATATTTGCTCGGTATGTGGGCTCCCCAAAGAGCTGTGTATGTGCGAGGAGATCGCCAGAGAACAGCAGTCAGTAAGGATCTACACCGACAGCAGGCGCTACGGCAAGATCGTCACCGTCGTCGATGGCATCGATTCCACTGATATCGACATGGACGATCTGGCGCGCAAGTTGAAGAACAAGTGCGCGGCCGGCGGCACCGCCAAAGAAGGAAAGATCGAGCTCCAGGGCGACCACAAGAAGAAAGTGGCCCAGACCCTGGAAGAGATGGGCTTCAAGACCGAGGTTCGGTAGGAGCCATGGACAAGAGGGATTTCATGAGACAGGAATTCATAGGACTGGACATCGAGGTGGTGGAATCCGCCTGCCCCGGGCACCTGTTGCGCGGGAAGGTGGTGGACGAGACCAAGAACATGTTTGCCATATCCTGCCAGGGCAGGGAGAGGTGGATACCCAAGTCCGGCCATGAGTTCGTGTTCACATACCAGGGCGAGAGGATCAGGGTCCCCGGATCCGCGATCCAGCATCGACCAGAGGATAGGATCAAGAGAATTAGGTGATCTAATGAGCGAAGTCAGAGACATTGGCATTGATGTCAAGGCCCCCTCGGCCACCTGCGAGGACAAGCACTGTCCATTCCACGG
>JAAYDU010000055.1 GCA_012729095.1 Methanobacteriota archaeon
AGACATGACCCCACCAATGCTGGCCTTGGATTCGACCATGTAGACCTTGAACCCTGACTCGGCCAGGTCCAAAGAGGTCTGGACACCGCCGATGCCGCCCCCTACCACCAAAACAGAACCGCTTTTTGATTCCATATTCTCTCCTCCTTTCACATCATCTTTCGATCCACTGGATGATTGTTCCGTTTTAGAGTCCTTCTTGAACAATCCGCCAAATATTGACTTCAAGCCGCTCAGTTGCCTCTCCCTCCTTTTTCAAGCCCCATTCCTGACCAGAACACGGGACCGTGATCCCCCTACCCTTCGTATTCCTACCCCTTGAGGTGAATGGGTACCTCCACGATTATTCGTCCCAGGAACCTGAACATTCAAGGAACTGGTCCCTGATGTCGGAACGGTCCTTCCGGGATTAGAATGTCCATATTTCAACATTATGTGTTCTGTCGAGGGGTAGGACATGGTGTTTTCGTGATTACATATCGTTTAAGAGCTTTTCGCATTTATTGTTTCACTAATCGGAAGAATAGGCTGTTCTATCGGCCAATATCCCTGGTCGTCATCAGGGGACCCGGCGATGACCGAGAAGGGGAGGGCAGAAGCGACGTCTTCATGCCCCCGTTTCATCGATCGTTTGTGTTTTTTCGGGATCGCAGAACGCTCTCCTTTGCGGACCCCTCAGGGCTTGGCGTTACCGTCGAAGTATGGGCCAGCGTAGCATCCGAGCTTCTCCGCCACCTCGCTGAGCGGGTATCCGTCGATATTTATCCCGAGACCGGTGGTTTCGAATGGCACTGTCAGCGTCATTCCCTTGTCAGTGCTGAAAACACCGATCCCCACGGTCTTGGTGACCGATATGACCTTGGCATTGGGGAAGGCATAGCTTATGTTGTCGAAGCCGTCCTCGCAGGTGAGCGGTAAGATCACCGTGGCCTCCTCGAACGCTTTGGCCGTGGCGGCGTCAGTCTTCCTCTTTTCGACCAGGTCGAGTATGCAGGCTGCGCCTATGTTCTCCTCCCTTATGACATTGTAGCCATCGGACCTGAGCTTCTCGGCCAGTTGATGCGCCCTGGTTCTCCCACCTATATCGCAGAACTTTATGCAGACGTTACAGGTGAAGATTATTATCTTATCATCCTTGCTTAGCTGGCCTACAAGGTCATCGTAGCTGAACCTTCTTAGTGATATTATCATTCAATGTCCCTCCGGAATTGGAACCGGTATCTTTTGTTCCTTCTGACGCTCTCCGGTCATCAGCTGCCATTCCTGCCCAACCAGGTCCTTGTACTTGTCGAACGCCATCATCAGCTTCATGTTGCCAACCCTCTTGTCCGCGATCACGATGCCGAAGGTCTCAACCGTGGGAATGACCTTGATATCCCGCCATCTCCGGGATGCGCTGGTCCATCCTGCGATACAGGCGGACACTATGACTGCCGTTATGCCTTCGCTCACCCGGGCGTTCCGAACGTAGTCGTGAACGCACAGACCGACCGTTGGGATCACATCGGTCACCGTGTATCCGTCCGCCCTCAGTTTGGAGGCGAGATCGTTCATGTGCTTGACCCCCCCGGAGTTGCAGAAGCGAACGCAGCTGTTGCAGCTGATCAGGGCGATCTTGTCATCCTTGCTCAGGTTCTCAGTTATCTTTTCGTAAGGCAGAGGCTCGGACAGCGTCACCATCAGCATCCCTCCTTTATTGTGTCTATGACATCCCTCAGGTAGGTACCGGCCTCGACCATCCTACGCGCGGTGACCTCCCTCTTTTCCATCTTCACGTCTTCGAAGTCTGTGAGTACCAGTGCACCGTATGGACAGTTCTCCACGCAAGCAGGCAACTTGCCTTCCTTCTGACGGTCTATGCAAAGGTCGCACTTGACCATCTTTCCACTGCTGGAATTGATCTTTGGTATGCCGAACGGGCATGCCAGAACGCAACTTCCACAACCAATGCACACCCTGCTGTCCACCTGTACCCCGTAATCCTTGGACATCTTGATGGCGTCCACAGGGCACACCCTCATGCAGGGCGGGTCCTCACATTGGAAGCACCTTAGGCTGACCGGATAGACCGTGTCCACCCAATGCACATGGCTGTTGCTCTCCCATCCGTGCTCCTTGGCACAGGCTTCGACGCACTCCTCGCAACCCAGACAATGATAGGGTTGTAGATACACCTTTTTGGTCATTTCACTCCTCCTTCGACACTTGCTTTCTTAATCAGTTTACATTTAGTGCACACCTCGAAGATGCGATCGGGGATATCCGCTCCCTCCACGCCTTTCTCCGGGTCGCCATTGGTCAACTTGGCCTTCACGGCGTCCAGCTGTCGGTCGGTGGCAAAAGCCTCTCCGCACACCGAGCACCTCCTCAGGCTCATGTCGACGTCCTCCACCGTTCCACCCTCCAGGAATTGTGTCAGGTCAAATCCGTGCTTGATCTCTATAGCCCCTTGCGGACAGAGATCCTCACATATCCTGCAGGTACGGCAGTTGAAAGAATTGTGGCCTATGTATCGCCAGCCATCGCGGTCATCCATCTGGATCACGCCTTCAGGACAGTTGCGATAGCATGTTCCGCAGCCTATGCATTTGTCAGGGTCCCATTTCGGGAACCCATAACCCTCCATTACGTCGTTCTCCTCGAACTCTATGGGGCCGTCAGGATGGAAGTCCATGGCCTTGGCCAATGATATTAGCGCATCGTGGATGTGCTCTCTTTTCTGATCTTCCTTGGAAATGTGCACATCGTCCGGTATCAGATTGATCGGACTGGGTCCAATGCCCTTGATCTTTCCAATGAAGTTTGATATCGTCTCCTGGAACTTCGGGCCTTCAGATGCTGATACCCAATGCAGTTCAAAACGATCGCCAAGCCCTAGCTGTTCAAGGATATGACTTAGAAACTTCGCACGGCGCTCGGCCTTAATATTGCCACTGATGTAGTGACAGTCCCCGGGGTGGCAGCCCATTACCAGGACACCATCGGCTCCAGATTCCAGCGCCTTGAGGACAAACAGCGGGTCCACCCTCCCGGAGCACATGACCCTGACCACCCGGAAGTTGGTAGGCATCTGCAGCCGGGACACTCCGGCCAGGTCGGCCCCGGCGTAGGAGCACCAGTTGCAGCAGAAACCAACTATCTTCGGTTTCCATTCTCCATCGTCTTGATCGTTTTCGGTCTTGGTCATATTTCATCCCTCCAATAGCACGGCCTTGACCATCGCCAGGATCTGGTCGTTCTTGAAACCCTTCTGCTCCATGGCGCCTGACGGACAGGCTGCAACGCAACAGCCGCAACCCATGCACATTCCTTCGTTGACGAACGCCTTACGCTTCACGGGATTGGTAGCGTCCACGACCATCGATATGGCCTTGTATGGGCAGATGGGCTCACATATCCCACATCCATCGCATATCGACTCATTGACAGAGGCGACTATGCCCTGGCTTTCAAGGTACTGCTTCGATATTATGGTCATTGCCCTGGAAGCTGCACCGGAGGCCTGAGCGATGCTCTCATCGATGAACTTCGGCCAGTGTGCCAGTCCGGCGAGGTATATGCCGCTGGTGGCGAAGTCCA
>JAAYDU010000056.1 GCA_012729095.1 Methanobacteriota archaeon
CTGGGTGCGGCCATGGTGTACATACCGATCATGAAGATCCTGGCCGTTTGGTTCAAGAAGTACGAGTTCGCCTCGGTGAGCGGCGTACTTCTGGCAGTGGGGAGCATAGGCTCGCTGAGCGCGGCCACCCCTCTAGCTCTCATGTCCGACGCTATAGGATGGCAGCAGGTGTTCGTGGCCTTGGGAGTGGTCTCCGTGATCATCGCCGTGGCTATATTCATGACCTGCAAGGACCGCCCGCAGGACAAGGGCTACCCGACCATCAAGGAGATTGAGGCCTTCGAGAAAGGCGAGTCCCTTTCCGAGGAGAAGGCCCAGGAGGCCAAGGTTCCGGAGAAGATCCCTATGACCCAGGCCTTGAAGCAGGTATTCGGCGCTGGAATGAAGTTCTGGCCATTGGCAATATGGTTCTTCTTCATGTACGGAAGCATAATGGTGTACCAGGGTCTGTGGGGAGGTCCGTTCTTCCGAGACGTGCTGGGATGGGACAAGGCCACCTACGCCGCTTCCCTGACCATAATCGGCGTCGGCATGATCTTCGGATGTCCTCTGGCCGGCATACTGTCGGACAAGGTCCTGCGCTCCAGGAAGATGGTCCTGGTGGTTGGGACTATCGCCTACACCGCCGTGTGGGCCGCCCTGTACTTCCTGGCCGGATCCTGTGAGAGCACAGAGGTATACATGCTGATACACTTCCTGTTCGGATTCTTTGGAGGCTTCTTCGTGGTGTGCTACGCCATGATCAAGGAGCACTTCCCGATATCCATAGCGGGAACGTCCACCGCCGCCCTGAACATATTTCCATTCGCCGGCGGGGCCATACTGCAGCTCATCACCGGGTACATGGTGCTGGACTTCACCCTTGAAGAGTACAAGGGCGTGTGGCTCTTCATGCTGATCGGAATGATAATCGCCAGCTTGGCCATTATCGTTTCCAAGGAGAGGGCCAAGGACGCTGCATGAGCCTACCAACGGCGCGCTAAGCGCGCCATTTTCTCATCTTTTTTTAACTGCATTCGCGTTCATCGTAAATATCGGTCGAATGATATCGACAGGAGGAGGGGGTGCGAACCCGAGCGAGGCGGGCAATGCATTTGGAAGGGGTCTGTGGAACCGCTGGACGGTGTTCAGCATCATGGCCCTGACCTATTTCCTGGTCTATTTCCACCGGGTCTCGCCCGCCGTGCTCGCCACGGACATGCAGGAGGCCTTCGGCGTCGGCCTGACCTCCATCGCCCTGCTCAGCTCCGCCTACTTCTACGCCTACACGGTGATGCAGCTCCCCTGCGGCATCCTGACGGACCGCTGGGGGCCCCGACGCACCGTGTGCGCCTTCACCGCGCTGTCAGCGTTGGGGGCTTTCGTCACCGCCCTGGCCGTCAGCTTCGAGATGGTGGTCGCCGGGCGGGCCATGATAGGCCTGGGCGTGGCCATGGTGTACGTGCCGACCTTGAAGGTCCTCTCCTCCTGGTTCAGCAAGGAGCAGTTCAGCACCCTGACCGGGCTGCTGCTGACCATCGGCAACATTGGGGGATTGGCCGCGGCCGGACCCCTGGCAGCGATGTCCGAATACGCGGGTTGGCAGCGGGTGTTCCTGGCCCTGGGAGTGCTGACGGCGGTGCTCACCTGGCTCATGTGGCTGCTGGTGCGGGACCGGCCGCAGGACGCGGGGCTCCCCGGGCCCCAGGCCGAGGAGGCGGAGGAGCGTGTCCCTGTCCTGCATTCCCTGCGCATGGTCTTCGGTTCCGGCATGAGGTTCTGGCCCTTCGCCACCATCTTCTTCTTCATGTACGGCGGCCTGATGGTGTACCAGGGGCTGCTGGGAGGGCCGTTCTTCCGGGACGTCCTGGGATGGGACAAGGTCGAGTACGGTTTTTCTTTGACGTTCGTGGGATTGGGAATGATCGCGGGGTGCCCTGTTTCCGGCTTCATCTCCGACCGGGTGCTGCGGTCCCCCCGAAAGGTCGTGGTTATCGGCACCGCCGCGTTCACGCTAATGTGGGGTTTGATGTGGCTGGCGTCCGGCCAGGTCAGCGACCAGCTGACCTATGTCGCCCTTCACTTCGCCTTCGGGTTCTTCGCCGGCTGGTACGTGCCGATATACGGGCAGGTGAAGGATTCCTTCCCCCGTTCCATGTCCGGGACGGCGCTGGCCGCCCTGAACGTGTTCCCCTTCGCCGGAGGAGCGATGCTGCAGATGGCCGCGGGGCGGTTGGCGGCGGACGGTTCGCTCTCCGCCTACCGCTCTGTGTGGCTGCTGATGATGGCTGGCATGGCATTGGCGACGGCGTGCGCCCTGCTGACCAGGGACCGGGGACGGTGACGTTGGTCGGTACCTCATCCCTCGATATGCCGCACCAGCGCTTTGACCATGGCCAGGGCGTCGGCCTTCTCCGGCACCAGCGAGACGCTTATCCCGAATCCCTCCAGCCTCTCACTGGTCTCCCTCCCCATGGCGGCCACCTCCATTCCCGTTAGGAGGGACAGCGCGTCCTCCTTTCCGCAGCGCTCCTGCAGCTGCAGCAGGAAGGCCTGGGCGTGGGCGGGGGTCGGGAACACGAGCATGTCCACCTTGCCATCCCCCAGGCGGTCCAGAATGTCCTGCATGGCCTCCCCCTCGTCCAGGAGCAGGGTGTACACCGGCACGTTCTCCACTTCCCAACCTGATGACGAGAGGCCCTGGACCATGCGCTTGGACCCCTGGTCCGATCTCAGCAGGGCGATCGTGCCGCGGCGGTCCCTCCTGTTTATATGCTCGACCAGCGAGTCGGTGGTGGCCTCTGGCGCCACGGACGACACCTTTATTCCGTGCCGCTCCGCGCTTGAGGAGGTGCGCTCGCCAATGACGATGAGCTCCGCCCTGGACAGGGCCTCCTTCATGCGGTCCAGCATCTGACGCTTCGCAGCCATGTCCACCATGGACTCTATGACCGTGGGGCAGGTGGCCACCAGCACTCCGTAACGCCCGGCCAGCAGGTCCACCAGGAACAGGGAGAATCCGGAGTCGTCGTTGGGCGAGGCGCGCACCGGGGATGCGAAGATGAAATCGGCGATCTGACGGTATTCCCGGCAAAGGGGGGCCCATCGCTCCGGAGGGCCCAAGATGGCCACCAGCTTTCTCATGGGACGCCCATGAACGAACTGGGTTATCAATTTTCTCGGAGGGTCGTAAGTTACGGTTAAATAACCAGGCACCGATGGAACGGGCATGCCGATCGGAGACCCCATGGCTGCGAACGAGCCGATGGTGGATAAGGGAAAACTGACCAGGGTCTGGATGGCCGGCGTTCCGGTGAGCGACCTGGACGCCGCCCTGGACTTCTACATGCAGAGGCTGGGACTAAAGCTGCGGTGGAGGGAAGGGAACTGGGCGGAACTGGGCCCAGGCGAGCCGATGGGCAAGGTCGCCCTGTACGTGCCGAGAAAGGGGGAAAGGCAGCCCGGCGGAATGAGCGGCCTGATCCTTTCCTGTGACAGCATTTATGACCTGCACCGGCGGCTGGTGGACGAGGGGGTGTTGTTCAAGCTCAAGCCGGAGATGCAGCCCTGGGGAGGGCTTCTGGCCATCTTCCTGGACCAGGATGGGAACGAGCTCATGGTGCTGGAACATCCCGACCGGTATCGGAAATGAACCTCGATACCCTTAACTACCATCGATAACAATCGCTGAAAGGAGAGGAACCAATGCTGGAGATAGAGAACCTTACCGTGGAGGTCGGGGGTCGGGAGATCCTGCACAACCTGTCCCTGAACGTCATGACCGGCTACACCACTGTCCTGTTCGGTCCGAACGGATCGGGGAAGTCCACCTTGCTGATGACCATAATGGGATTCTCGGGCTACAAGGTCAAGAGCGGCCGCATAAAGCTGAACGGGGAGGACATCACCGACCTGCCGGTGAACGAGAGGGCCAAGCGGGGAATAGGTATGATGATGCAGCGCCCCCCTAACCTGACCGGCGTCCGTTTGAAGGACCTGGTGCGCGTGACCAGCAAGGGGAGCAAGGACACCGCCAAGATCGCCGAGGAGCTTGACATGACCCGGTTCCTGGAGAGGGACGTGAACGTCGGCTTCTCAGGAGGGGAGATCAAGCGCTCCGAGATACTGCAGCTCACGGCCCAGAATCCCTGCCTCGTCCTGCTCGACGAGCCGGAGAGCGGGGTGGACATGGTATCCATAGAGAAGCTGGGGGCCAAGGTCCATGACCTTTTGCAGGGCCCGTCCCATCACTGCGCTGGATGGAGGGAGAAGAGCGGCAAGGCCGCGCTCATAATCACCCACACCGGGCAGATACTCGATTACGTGGAGGCCGATCGCGGCTATGTCATGTGCAACGGCTCCGTGGCCTGCTCCGGCAACCCCCGGGAGCTGCTGCAGGAGATCCGGAAGATGGGGTACAACGAATGCATACGCTGCAAGATCAATCGCGCGAACGTGATCGAGGAGAACATCTGAGGGTAACCCATGGTCAGCAACGAGGAGAGGAGGGCCAAGGAAGCCCTGAGGAAGGAGGCCAAGTTCGGCGAGGAGATCGACCTCGAGGAGTACGACGAGGGCAGCCGGGGGCTGTCGGGAGCGGATTCCCTTGAGGACCTTCCCAGCGAGACGAAGAGCACCATGCTGGACTCCGGGATAGTCCCCTCGGACAAGGGCAAGGCCGGCAACTTCCTGCTCATGGACAACACCGTGGTGCATTCCTCGGTGATGGGCAGCGGGGTGGAGGTCATGCCCCTCAGCCACGCGCTCAAGGCGCACGACTGGCTCAAGGACTACGTCTGGAAGGCGGTCGAGCCGGACTCGGACAAGTATACGGCGGAAACGTACCTGCAGAAGGCCGACGGCTATTTCATCAGGGCGCTTCCGGGCGCCAAGATCAAGATGCCGGTGCAGACCTGCCTGCTGCTTAAGAACCGCAACACCAAGCAGTACGTGCACAACGTGCTGATAGCCGAGGAGGGCTCCGAGTTCGAGGTGGTGACCGGCTGCGGCACCTCCAAGAACGTGGAGAAGGGGTTGCACCTGGGCATCTCGGAGTTCTTCCTGAAGAAGAACTCCAAGCTCACGTTCACCATGGTGCACAACTGGTCGGAGTTCGTTGGCGTGCGTCCGCGCAGCAGCATCGTGATGGACGAGGGCTCCACGTACATCAACAACTACGTGGCGCTCAAGCCAGTGAAGACCATTCAGACCTACCCCACGGCGCACATGAACGGCCCGGACGCGGTGTGCCGCTTCAACTCCGTGGCGGTGGCCCACCCGGGAAGCATGATGGACATGGGTTCCCGCGCCGTGCTGAACGCACCGGGATGCAAGGCGGAGCTCATATCCAGGACCATAACCACTGGCGGGACCGTGATAGCACGGGGGCAGCTGGTGGGGAACTCGGCGGGCATCAAGGCCCACCTGGAGTGCAAGGGCCTCATCATGAGCGACAAGGGGGTTCAGATAGCCATACCCGAGCTGGAAGCCCGCGTTCCGGATGTGGAGATGACCCACGAGGCCGCCGTAGGGAAGATCGCCCAGGACCAGGTGGAGTACCTCATGTCCCGCGGCCTGAGCGAGGAGGAGGCGGTCGGCATGATCGTCCGCGGGTTCCTGGACGTGGGAATACGCGGCATACCGGACCACCTGAGGGCCGAGGTGGACAAGATACTTCAGGAGACCGACGTGAGGGGTTCCTGAGGGCGCGCTCCCCTGAAACCGCTTCGTGTTATTATTTTTTCATTCTTATAACAATCTATATATTGGCACCGCTCCTATTGAAATGCCGGGATTCCATTTGTTTGTGGGTAACGAGCTTCAGGTCGAGACTGCTGTCCACAATGCGCTGATGACCATGAACGGCGTGGAGCGCAACGAGATAGCGATGTACCTCATTGATCCAGTGGTGCTTTTCATACTCGCCGCCACCTCCAAGCGCTGCCTGACGGTATCGGAGATCTCGCCGACGGTGAACCTTCCGGCCGCCACCTGCTACAAGCTGATCTACCAGATGGACAAGCTCGGCCTGGTGGCCTTCTGTGGCAACGGGCGCAACGGCGGTCGCGGAAAGGCAGCGGCCTACACCTCGGTGCTCAAGGAGATGCACCTGGAGATGAGGAACAGCGCGATAGTGCTCAAGGTAACCTGGAAGAACGGCATATCCGAGGAGTTCCGCAAGAGCCTGATGCCCCAATGCTCGGAGGCGTCGGGCTTCGCTTCGGTCAATGCCGTTACCGCCGGAACGGGCGAGACCGCATCAGATTGAACCTCAGGAACCTTGATTATCCGCCAGCACTTTGTGGATTGACATGCGCGTGGTCAAGCGTTCGGGGGAGTCGGAAGAGTTCGATCCGGAAAAGGCCATCAGGGCCATACTCAGGGTCGGGGTATCCCGAAAGGAGGCCCAGGCCATTCTAGAATCCGTCAGGCCTCACCTTTATGATGGGATCAGCACGGAGGAACTGTACAGGCGCATCCGCTCCAAGCTTCCCTCGCCCAAGGCCCAGAAGTATTCCCTGAAGAAGGCCATAATGCTCCTGGGCCCGGACGGGCATCCCTTCGAGTCGCTCATGGGACGCATATTCGAGCAGATGGGCTACGAGGTGCTCGTGCGCCAGATACTGAAGGGAAGATGCGTCTCACACGAGGTCGACGTTGTCATCGTGAAGGATGGAAGGAAGGCCACCGTGGAGTGCAAGTTCCATAACTCCCTGGGCACCAAGTCCACCATACAGGAGGCGCTGTACACCTGGGGCCGGTTCATGGACCTCAAGGACGGCAACGGGGTGGACAATCCCTGGCTGGTGACCAACACCAAGTTCTCCAGCGAGGTGGTGCGCTACGCCAAGTGCATAGACATGCACCTCATAGGCTGGAAGTATCCGGAGGACCGGGGATTGGAGAAGCTCGTGGAACAGGCAGGGGTGTACCCGGTCACCGTCCTGGACATCCGCCGCACGGACCAGCGCATCCTGCTCTGCAACGATTTCGTCATATGCCGCGACATACTCGAAAGGAAATCCGAGCTTCTGGCGCTGTTCCCCCGGGAGATCGGCGAGAAAATAATCAAAAAGGCCGGGGACTTCCTGAGGATGGTCGAGGAATGAGGTTCAGCGTGGTCCTGGGCACCCGGCCCGAGATCGTGAAGATGTCGCCCATTGTGCGCGAGCTTCAGAAGCGCGGCCACGAGTTCGACCTGGTGCATACCGGCCAGCACTACTCGTTCGACATGGACCGGGTGTTCTTCCGAGACCTGGGACTTCCGGACCCGGCGGTAAACCTGGAGGTCGGTTCCGGAACGCACGGGGCGCAGACCGGCAAGATGCTCGCCGGACTGGAGCGCTTCTTCATGGACAGGCGCCCGGACGTGGTCCTGGTGCAGGGGGACACAAACACCGTGCTGGCCGGGGCCCTGGCCGCGGTGAAGCTGGGGACCCTGGTGGGGCACGTGGAGGCGGGACTGCGTTCCTTCGACCGCAACATGCCGGAGGAGATCAACCGGATCATGGCGGATCACGTCTCCGACCTGCTTTTCGCGCCGACCGAAACGTCGGCTGGAAATCTAAGGGCCGAGGGGCTGCCGGAGGAGCGCATATTCGTGACCGGGAACACCATAGTGGACGCGGTCCATGAGAACCTGGAGATCGCCGAGGAAAGGGGTGACGCCCTGGGAGCGCTTGGTCTGCGCCGGGGAGGATACCTGCTGACCACCCTGCACCGGCAGGAGAACGTGGATTCCAGGGAAAGGCTGGCGAACGTCCTGGCGGGATTGGAGAGGGCCGGCCGGGAAACGGGCATGGAGGCCATCTGGCCGATGCATCCCCGGGCCAGGAAGAACCTGGAAGCGTTCGGCCTTCGAATTCCGGACAATGTCCGGGCCGTGCCGCCTCTCGGCTTCCTGGAGTTCCTGCAGGTGGAAGGCGGGGCAGCGCTGGCGTTGACCGATTCCGGCGGGGTGCAGGAGGAGAGCTGCATATTGGGCGTGCCCTGCGTCACGCTCCGCGACAACACGGAAAGGCCGGAAACGGTGGAGGTCGGGGCGAACGTGGTGGTGGGTACCGACCCGGAAAGGATCTCCGCCGGTGTGCTGGATATGCTTGAGAGGAAGGGCGGGTGGGGATGCCCTCTCGGCGAGAGGGGGGCCGGCGCTAGAATAGTCAATATATGCCTTGAGCGAACGAAACAGGGGTAACCTTTTCTATACCTCCGTTCATTGGCGGCCTGAGGACGAAGGATGATCGAGGCGGTCCTGGAAGTGAACATACCGGATGGTTGGGTTCACGACATATCGTCCGATTTCAGCGTGCCCGTGCGCATTTTGGACTGCATCCCCTACGGGGACAAGGGCGCCCGTTCCTTCGTGGAGATCGAGTGCAATGACCCTAAGATGCAGCAGATCGTCTCCAAGGCCATAGAGAAGCACCCGGACGTGTGCAAGTGGGAACCGGCCATCACCGAGGACGGCCGCATGAGGGGCGTGGCCCTTCTCACGAAGTGCCGGGCGTGCAAGGCCATCATGCGCTCCGACTGCTACCTGCGCTCGGCGAAGACCATGGGCAACGGAAAGGTGCTATGGCAGATAATCGCCACCCGCGAGGACGCGCTGGGCGAGATGGTCCAGGAGCTCAAGAAGAACGGGTGCACCATAATCCTGCGCTCCAAGAAGAAGCTGGACGACACTAGCTTCGTGACGAAGAGGCAGGAGGTGGCGGTACGCGCCGCCTTGGACAAGGGCTATTACGATTATCCCCGCGGCATCAGCCTGCAGCAGCTGGCCAAGAGCTTCGGGGTCACCGCATCCACCATGGGCGAGATATTGCAGCGTGGGGAGCGGAACATCATCCGGGAGTACTTCCGGACAAAGATGTGAGGTGCAAGATATGGAAGATTCTGACAAGATAGATGTGAAGACCATGGACGACAACGACTACCGGCTCAAGAAGTCCCTGGCCAAGATAAAGCACAAGATCGTGGTCATGTCCGGAAAGGGCGGGGTCGGAAAGAGCACCGTGTCGGTGAACCTGGCCACGGCCATGGCCATGAGGGGATACGATGTCGGCATACTGGATGCGGACATAACCGGTCCGAACATCCCCAAGATGCTGCACATAGAGGACGAGGCCATCATGTCCGGGGAGGATGGCCTGGTGCCGGTCATGGTACCCCCGCACATGAAGGTGGTCTCCATGGCATTCCTGCTGCAGAGCAAGGATACCCCGGTGATATGGCGCGGTCCCATGAAGATGCAGGCTCTGCGCCAGTTCATCGCCGACGTCACCTGGGGAGAGCTGGACTTCCTGATCGTGGACCTGCCGCCGGGAACCGGGGACGAGCCGCTCAGCATTGCCCAGATGATAGATGATTCCAATGGCGCCGTCATCGTCACCACCCCCCAGGACGTGGCGCTTCTGGATTCACGGAAGACCGTCACCTTCGCCCAGGCCCTAAAGATGCCCGTGATGGGCATAGTGGAGAACATGAGCGGCCTGATATGCCCCCACTGCCACAAGACCATAGACCTGTTCAAGACCGGCGGCGGGGAGCGCGCGGCCGAGGAGATGGGCGTGCCCTTCCTGGGAAGGATCCCCCTGGACCCCAACGTGGTCCTGGGAGGGGACGACGGCATGCCCATAGTGCTGCAGGACAAGACCAACCCTGCCTCCCTGGCCTTCGATGGCGTGGTCGAGAAGATACTGGCCAAGGTGAAAGAGGGAAGGTAGATGGTCCGGCTTCTGGTAACGGCGGAGGGCCCGACCCTGGATGACCTGGTGGAGGAGGATTTCGGGCACGCCCGCTTCCTCATCATCGTGGACCCTGAGACCTGGGAGTTCGAGGCCCACGAGAACGTCAAGAAGCACACCGACATGGGCCACGGGATCATGACCGCGGAGAACATCGCCAAGCTGGGGCCGGATGCCGTTCTGACCGGTTACGCCGGAGAGCACGGGCGCATGAAGATGCGGGACCTGGGCATCCGGATGATCATGGACGAGGACGGCACGGTCAGAGATGCCGTCAACGCCTACATACGCCGGCACATGAAGGAGTGATCTCCACCGGAATCCCCGGTGCCTATCGGAATCGCCGTTCAACGGCGAACGCCGATAAACTTTTTTCAATTTATTCGTGTTTTTACTAAGTTTTTTAGTTCGTTTTTTATACTGGCTTGTACAGAATGCTACACAGTATCACGCACGGGGATTCGTCGCGCCCCGATGGAAATCCGTTTTTCGGAGGCGGATATGATTACTATCGTAATTAATCTGCAATTTAACTAGGAATATTGCTACAAATATGTGAATATCGCAGGTTTTTCGCATAGTATTAAGTACTTGTGAAAAAGTAACTTCCGTCATGGATGTCAGATCCCATCCATGCGAAAGCAACAAACGGCACTGCTCCGCCGGTGCCGGCCTCGATCGGCTAGAGAAAGAGGTTGCCTGGGCGGACCTTCTGTACGGACTAGGTGAATACCGTGTCAATAACAAAAGGAGTTTTGAAAGCGCCATCCGCAAGAGGATGAGGAGACCAGGGGAGGAGAGTTTTTGATGCGCACGCCAGAAAACATGCAGCGAGAGCTATGGACGGCGATAGACCTTGGTGATGCCATTCACCTGCCCCGGGAGAGTGGTCCATAATGCTGAGCAACATTCTGAACCGCTCCAACGGCAGGTCCGGGGATGGGAACATCATCCTACTGGCCACCGACGGTTCCAAGCCCGCCCTGACCGCCACCAAGAAGGCGATCGAATTGGCCAAGGCCACGGGCGCCGCCGTTCACGTCGTCTGCGTGAAGGAGGACGTGATGCGCACGCCCCTGGAGCAGAAGGGAGAGGACGTGGCCGAGCGGGACCTCATAGGCATACACAGCAAGGGAGGGGAGGTGGCCATGGAGTGGGCCGCGCTCAGTTCCGTACCGTCCGTGCTCAAGGTGTACGATTCGGGGCCCGTGGTCGGTGCCATCCTGGACTACGCCCGGCAGATCGATCCCTCCTATATAGTGCTCGGCCACGCCGGCCGCAGCGGCTGGGAGAAGATATCCCTGGGATCGGTGGCCGAGGGGGTCATGAAGCACTCCCCCTACCCGGTCATAATGACCCGGGGGTACGACGATGCCTACATCGCGGACATACTGGAGCTGGCCGTCGCCAAGCTCCGCATCCCGGAGGAGGCGGAGGAAGAGATCCCGCAGGTATCCATGGAGGACCTTCACCTGGGCAAGAAGCTGGGCATAGCCTTCGGCACCCTCCTGGCCTTCCTGATCCCCTACTTCGGCCTGGGGGCCATAAGCTCCCTGTCGGTGGGAACGGCCACCACCAAGGTCCTGGGGGACGCCAACGTGGCGGTGATATGGATACTGCTGCTGTTCCCCATAGGCTGGGTCACGGCAATAGTGTTCCATCGCATGGCCAGCACGGCGGAGGGTAAGGCATGACCAGCGTTGTCACGCTCCTGATAGTGGTGGCCCTGATCGCCGTTTCCCTGGGGGTGGCGGTGTACACCCGGCGCTCCGCAAGGACCTCGTCGGAGTTCTACGTTGCCGGTCAGAACATAAGCTGGTTGCAGAACGCGCTGGCGCTGACCGGCGATTACCTGAGCGCCGCCTCCTTCCTTGGAGTGGCCGGAGCCATAGCCATATTCGGCATAGACAAGACCTGGGACGGCCTGGGGTACTTCGGAGGATACATAGTGCTGCTGGCCCTGCTGGCCGTGCCCCTGCGCAAGGTGGGGAAGTTCACTACGTCCGAGATACTGACCACCCGCTTCAAGGGCAGCAAGTCCCTGCGCTTCGGAGGCATGATGGGCGCCGTGGTAATATCCACCTTCTATGTGGTGCCGCAGATCGTGGGGGCGGGCGCCCTGCTCCAACTGCTGCTGGGATGGAACTTCACCTTCTCGGTGCTGGTCATCGGGGCCCTGGTGATCGCGTACGTGACGACGGGAGGCATGCGGGCCACCACGTACAACCAGATCATTCAGGGAGTGGTGCTCTGGGGCGCCATGCTCATCATCATGATACTGATGCTCGGGGCCACCTTCGGGTTCAACCCCGGGGACGTGCTCGCACAGGCCGATAACATGATACCGCCCAAACTGGCGTCCGCTCTGCTGGCCAACGATCCCAGCGTGCCTGACTTCACCACCCTGACCCCTGAAGAGGCCATCGCCTTCGTCAGCGGCAAGCTGACCGGGCAGAACACGGCCCTGACGCCGGGCACGTTCGCTCCCAACTGGATGAACACCATGGCCCTGGCCGCCGGACTCGTGTTCGGAACGGCCGGACTGCCGCATGTGCTTACCAGGTACTACACCGTGAGGAAGCCCAAGGACGCCCGCACCTCCACCATAGGGGTGCTGCTGATGATAGGCACCTTCTACATCATGACCGTGTTCGTCGGACTCGGCGCGATGTACGTGCTGTACCCGGAACTCATGGGCTACTTCCTCAGCGGGAAGTCGGCGATAGCCCAGAACATGGCCGTGCCGCTGCTCGCCGAGCAGACCGGCGGGGAGATCATGCTGGGGGTGGCCATAGGCGGCGCTTTCTGCGCCATACTGAGCACCGTCGCCGGGCTGCTGATAACCATCGGCACCACTGTCAGCCACGACTTCTACAAGGAGGTCATCAACAAGAAGGCCTCCGACCGCAGGGAGGTCGCGGTGGCCAAGCTGTCCATAGTGGCCATGGGGGCCATGGCCGTCGGGATAAGCCTGGGCATGGCCGACCAGAACGTGTCCTACCTGGTGACGCTGGCCTTCGGAATGGCGGCCAGCATATTCTTCCCGGTGCTGTTCATGAGCATCTGGTGGAAGCGGTACACCAGGGAGGGCGCCCTGGCCACCATGATCGTCGGGCTCATAGTTTCCGTCGTCTTCGTGGTGGCCACCCTGGGAGAGGTGGACAGCGTGCTGGGCCTGCCGGTGCTGGTGAACCCGGCCCTCTACAGCCTGCCCGCGGCCATAATCGCCGGTATCGCGGTGAGCCTGGTGACCAAGGACGTCGGGGACGTGGAGAACTTCATGCGGAAGGCCCACGGCAAGACCGAGTAAACCCTTTTCCTTTCCCCTTTTTTTGCTCGATACTTGTGAGATGACAGGGACCGCGTGCGGGACGCGACGGAACACTGGTCCGTTGATATCGCAGAAAATGAAGGAAGGAGTTTGACGCCGAAATGGCAAGGCGTCCCGGGAATCGTTACCCTGTTACAGCTCCAGCCCCTCGTCCCACATCTTGGGCGGCTTGATATCGAGCCACGGCATCTCCAGGCGCTTGGGTGATACCTTCGTTTGGGGGTCCACCGGGTTGGGGCCCAGCTTCTTGACCTTCTCGATGTACCCGTTCACCTCGTTGACATAGCCCTCCACCTCCTCCGAGTCCACGAAGGCGATGTGGAAGCGGTCGGGGTGGAAGCCCATCTGTTCCAGGTAGCTGTGCAGCAGGGTCATCCTCTTGCGCGTGCGCAGGTTCCCGATCTCGTAATGGCAGCGGCCGGGGTGACCGGCCAGCACCAGCACGCCGTCGGCGCCCTTGGACAGGGCCTTGAGCACCCATTCCGGGTCCACCCTGGCCGAGCACATGGTGCGTATGACGGCGAAGTGCGGGTCCATGGCCATGCGCTTGAGCCCTGCCGTGTCCGCGGCGGTGTAGGAGCACCAGTTACAGGAGAACACGACGATGCGGGGGAACCCCATCTGGGTGTCCCGCAGGTAGGTCTCGATCTGCGAGATGATCTGGGCGTTGGAGAAGCATGTCTGGTCCAGGGCTGCGGTCGGGCAGGCCGCCACGCAGGCCCCGCACCCCTCGCAGGCGCTGATGTTCACGGTGGCCTTGCGTGCACCCCCGTATTCCTCGTCGGGGGCGACGTGTATGGCGTTGAAGTTGCACACGGACTCGCAGATGCCGCAGCCTGTGCAGCGCATCTTGTTGACCTGGGATACGTTGGACTTTTCGGTGGACGATTGCAGCATGAGGCGGTCGTACGACATGCGCAGCATGTCCAGAGCCTTGGCCGTGGCGGCCTGGCGGTCGGTGGAGTGTATCCAGGCGCACTGCTCGCGGATGTTGCACATCTCCACCATGCAGCCCTGGCGCTCCGCCTCCTCCACCGTCTCCTGGAACTCCTTCAGGTACAGCTTGGGGGAACAGGCGGCTATGAGCACCCTGTCCATCTTGTACCTCTTGACCGCATCGGCCATCTTCTTCCTGCTCTCCGGGGAGCAGGCGAACTCCATCTCCGAGACGTTGACCACGTTCTTCATGTTGTTGGCGGCCTGATGCAAAGCCTGGATGTCCAGGCTGTTATCGATGTTACCGCCGCAGCTGCATATGTAAACGCCAATCCTTTGCGAACCCTTGCTCATCCGATATCCTCCAGTCAGAACTTCGAGGAGAGAAAAGTCAAGCTTTATTGTTAAATAGATTTCCCCAAAACCTTCGTATCGCCGAAGGTTCGGGGTTGGGGTTTGAAGCCTAGAGGTCCAGGCAGCGGCGCTGGAAGTAGGCCTGAGGGTGCTCGCAGGACGGGCACAGTTCCGGGGGCTCCGTGCCCTCGTGCTCGTAGCCGCATTCCCGGCAGACCCACTTAACGCTCTTCCCTTCCTTGAACACGGTTCCCGACTCTACCCATGCCAGAAGCTTCCGGTACCTGTCCTCGTGATGCTTCTCCGCCTCTCCGATGGCCCTCAGCCTTCCGGCGATGTAGGCGTAGCCCTCCTTCTCGGCCACGTCGGCGAACTCCGGGTACATGACCTGGTTCTCGTGGTTCTCCCCGGCTATGGCAGCCTTGAGATTATCGGCCGTGGTCCCCTGCACGGCCGGGAAATCGGTCTCGAACTGCAGCGACTCGAAGTCCAGGCCTTCATCCCCCTTTAGCCTGTGGATCAACTTCCAGAGCGAGCTGGCGTGGGATTTCTCCTGCTCGGCGGTCTCTGTGAAGACGGCGGATATCAGCTCGTACCCCTCTGACTTGGCGGTCTTGGCGTAGCGGTAGTAGCGATTGCGGGCCTGGCTCTCGCCAACGAAGGCCTTTGCTAGGTTCTCGATGGTCTTTTTCATGCGATCACTCTGCGTGAGATTGGAGGATTTAACATATTAGCGTTACGCTAGTCCTCAATGAACGGCGAGGGAGGGAGCGGGGGAAACGTTCAATTGATGGAATGACCATGGGTGAGGACTGGCATCGGGCGCCGGGAGAGGAGGTGAGAGCATGGACGGCAATGTGGACCTTGAGAGCATGGACGTGGCGGAGCAGGCCATGTTCGTCATCGACAACTACGCGGACATATTCCTGGACAACCTCGGTCTCGGGCTGAACCGCAGGCGCATTTTGACGATCATGTACGAGGCGCGGAAGCTGCTGATGCGCGAGTGGGACTTCCCCGCCCTGGTAAAGGTGCTTACGTTCCTTCAGGAGACCTTCCATCAGGACCTGGAGGTGGAGATCGGGATATTCAACTTCCTCATGCCGCTCGGCCGGGAGGAGGCGGAGAGCCTGGCCGCCCTGAAGGCGGAGCAGCACTTCGAGATGGGCAATTACCGCCTGGCGCTGGTCTACTACCAGCTGATGGAGGAGGATACCGGGGAGGGTCCCGCCTCGGAGAAGGTGCAGGAGTGCCTGGCGCTCATGAAAGAGGGTTGAGCGTCACCGTTCGCCTTCCCTCATCATCTGCAGCCCCTGTCGAAGGCCGGTCATCTGGCGGCCCAGCTCCGATTCGGCGATGTCCACCGCCAGGCACGAGCGCGCGGGCCTTCTGGCCATCAGGGGCATGTCCTTGGTACTGACATTTTTGATCAGAGAGCCGTCCAGACCGAAGGCTTCGGCCACCATGTTCCCTATTTCGTACCGGCTCAGGCAGTCCGGGCCGCTGGCGTGACATATCCCCTTGATCTTACCCAGGCCGAGCTCCAGAAC
>JAAYDU010000057.1 GCA_012729095.1 Methanobacteriota archaeon
CTTCGTGAACCACAGGAAATAAATTGAGGTAAGATTATGAATGCCTCAACGAAAGAGTGGAAACATCTCCTCGAATAGGTCACAAAAAAATAATTCTCTGGATAAGAGATGGAGTGCAGGTGTCGGGATTCGAACCCGAGTGTTTAGCTTGGAAGGCTAAAATCCTGACCGCTAGATTACACCTGCGCGGTGCCGTCATAATATAGATACCATATTTTAACCCTTCCATACGGAAAAACAGCTGGTGCCCGAGAGTGATATAAAGGTAGAGGCTAGTGGAAAGTGTAAGGGGGGGGGGACTTTCCACTAGAGTCGTTCTGGAACGTGTGAACCTAACGGCTCATTATTTTCAGGTCATTGATAAGGTCCCACAGCTCCATGGTCTCCTGTCCCTGCTGGTCCATTTCAAAGGCCATCAGCTTCAGGTCCATGATCGTATGGGTCTTCATCCACTCAACAGCATGACCATCGTACATCTGTTCCGTGAGCGAACCCTCTTTTCGCCTCATTTGCATCCCATCCGTCTGACTTACGTCAGACAATTAATGTTATTGTGTCACAGAGTATTTATAACTTCCCTTTACATTATCCAGTAGTAAAAACCCATGCCATTGCATGCCCGGTCTCGTCGGGGGACATCGGTCCGACAAAATCCAATTAAATGTATGACGATATTCTAAAGAGCCCACGACAAACATATTAATCGTTCGGGTTCCATCCAAGTGAGGACAGGTGGGCAGATGGGTTTATTGAACAGCTTGTTGGACGCCGAGGCGAGGACCATCAAGAAGGCCGTTAGATCTTTGGACGCGGCCGACAAGTACGCGGTATCGAAGGAAGCGGACAAGGCCATGCTGGAGGCTGAAAAGGCCAGGGGCACCCTGGAAAGCCTGGACCCTAGGTCCGTGACCGGCCTTAGCGCGTATCGCAACGCTATATCCCGGCTTGCCAACCTCTATCTGGATGCGGGCATCACCAGCAGTGCATTGGCGGTCCTGGACCGTTTCATAAACGCCCTGCCCAAGGACGTTCCCGGGGTCATGCTGAAGGTCTCCGCCCTGCGAAGGCTTGACCGACCCGAGGAGGCGCTGGCCTTGCTGGATGACCTTGTCTCCCGCTTGCCCGACGAGCGCGATGTCCACCTGCAGCGAAAGGAGGTGTTGGTCGAGCTGAAAAGGCCGGGGGAGGCCATGCAGGCCCTGCTAAAGGCCCTGGACGCCGATCCCCTGAACGAGGAGACCTACGACCTCATCCTGGAGATGACGGATGACAAGCCGACCTGGTTGGGGCGAAAGGCATCCGCCCTTATCCAAAATGACAACGCTGAGTCGGCCCTCTTCGAACTGGATACCGCTCTCAAGATGTCCCCCAACGATCTCTCTTTGATAATGATCAGGGTGGAGGCGCTGGAGAAGCTCGGAAAGCAGGAGGAAGCGGACGACCTGATGGAGGAAGTGCTGCAGCGGGACCCCCTGAACATAGCGGCCAACCTTGCCATGGCCAGGAGGGCCAAGGCCAACAAGAAGGGCACCGAGGCCATCGAGCATTACAAGAACGTATTGCGGGCGGACCCGGAGAACGTCACCGGCTGGTCGGAGGTCTCCGCGCTCCTCGCCGAACTGGGCCGGTACGAGGAGAGCCTGCTCTCATACGATCGGCTGAGGGAGATCGAACCGGACGACATGCTTGCCCTGAAGGGCCGCATGGGCGTGCTGGCAGCCACGAAGGACCTTCCCGGTCTGGAGGCGGGGGCACAGGAATTGCTCGCGAAGGCAGGAGAGGACCCCGCCAATCATCTCTTCATAATCGACACCTTCCTTTCCATGGGCGCCGAGAAGGAGGCCGAGCCCTACATGGAGAAGGCCCAGGAGACCTTCCCCAGGAACATGCAGGTGCTGGACCGCCGCCGGTCCCTGCTCTTCAAACGCAAGATGTTCCAGGAGGTGGTCGCCATGTGCGAGGTCCAGATGTCCATCAAGCAAGACCATCTGCCTGCCTTCCAGGACCTGGGCCAGGCACAGTTGGGGATGGGCAATGTGGTCGAGGCCATCAAGACGTTCGAGCGCGGCCTGAAGATATGGCCAGACGACCCGGTAATGCTGGAATCGCTTAGGGAGTCCTTCAAACGGGCCGCCCGGGACAAGGACGTGGCCGAGATAAGCGAACACATGCTTCGTCTGAGGCCCAACGACAAGTCCGCGCTGTTCGACAAGGCGGTGGCGATAGACCGTCTGGGGCGCAAGGAGGAGGCCATCGACCTGTACGGTCAGGTGCTGAACATCGAACACGATGACGTGGACGCCTTCCTGGGCATATCGGTCGCCTTGTTCTCACTGGAGAAGTACGAGGAGGCGCTGGCCCGGGCGATGCAGGGGGCCATCCACGACCCTGACCAGCTGGTATTCTGGCGCATACAGGCCGATTCCCTGTTCATGCTGAAGCGCTTCGAGGAGGCGGTAAAGGCCTATGATAGGGCGATCGCGCTCTCCCCACAGGAACAGAAGCTGTTGTACCAGAAGGGGCTGTGCCTGGAGAGCCTGCGGCGCTTCGAGGAGGCCATAGTCTGTTACGATCAAGCGCTGGTCCTGGATGCCAACGACAAGAACGTCTGGATAAGCAAGGGTATAGCGCTGGAATGGCTGGAGCGCTTCGAGGAGGCCTTGACCTGCTACGAGCATGCCCTGTCCCTGGACAAGGGGGGCCGCTTCGTGCACGCCCGGCGCGGCCAGGTGCTGGCCAAGCTGTCCCGCCACGAGGACGCGGTCTCGTCCTTCGACAAGGCGCTGGAGACAGGACCCAAGGACATAGAGGTCCTGACGGCCAAGAAGAACAGCCTGAAGACCATGGGCCGTTACGAAGATATCATAAAGGTGTGCGATCGGATCGTGAAGATCGAGCCTAAGAACAAGCTGGCCTGGGTGGATCGCGGCATGGCCCAGTTCCGATTGAACAACTATCCCGAGGCGGTGCGCTCCTACGAGCGGGCATTGGAGGCGGAGCCGGGGGACATGTCCGTCCTGCAGCTCAAGAGAGCGGCCGTGGTGGCCAAGGGCGACGCCGATGAGATACTCAATGTATGCCAGGATATCCTGCGTATCGACCCGCGAAACAAGTCGGCCATGGTCGACAAGGCCGAGGCCCTGGAAAAGCTCGGTCAGCCGGAGGAGGCCCTCTCCACCTTCAACTCCGCCATAATGCTGGATGGGTCCGACCCGCTGATGCACAAGGGCAGGGGAAGGGTGCTGTTCTCACTTGGCAAGTTCGGGGAGGCGGCAGAGGCTTACGACACCGCGTTCCAGCTCGGCCAAGACGTTGACGCCCTCTCCCAGAAGGGATTGGCCCTGCTCATGATGCGGAACTACGACCTGGCGCTGGACGTGTTCGACCAGTGCGTGGGCATGGACAGCAACGTTCCCCGATACCACAGCGACCGCGGGAGGACCCTGGCGTCCCTGAATCGCCTGGAGGAGGCGGTCAGCGCCTTCGACAAGGCCCTGGCCCTCGATCGCAACGACGCCCAGGTCTGGAAGTACAAGGGCAACGCCCTCTTCCGACTGGGGGAGATGGAGAACGCCATGGTCTGCTTGAACCGGGCCCTGGACCTGGGGGCGGACGAGTTCACCATATTCAAGATGCGCGGCCGCGTCATGGAGGAGCTGGGGCGGCTGGAGGACGCGCTCGATTCATACCAGAAGGCTTTGGAGATGGAGCCCAATGACGCCATCGTGCTGGAGGGCATGGCGCTCATCGAGGACAAGCTGGACAATCCCGGGAAGGCACTGGAGCTTCTTGACCGCTCCCTGCTCTCCGACCCCCGCAACCGACACGCCTGGATGGAACGGGCGGACATCTCCGAGAAGCTGAAGCGGGACGAGGAGGTGCTGAAGAGCTACGACAACGCCATAGGGCTGGACCCTAGCGATCCGGCGGCCTGGAACGGCAAGGGCTTCGCCCTTCTGCGGCTTGGCCGTTACGACCAGGCACGCCGCGGTTTCGAAAAGGCATTGGAGCTCAACCCCAACATGACGTCGGCCACCGAGGGGCTGCGCATGGTCGAGGCCAAGCATCACGAGAAGCAGGTGGCGGAGATGGCCGGGAAGGTGCTGGAGTTCCAGTACCGCAACGGGCGCAAGATGAGCAAGGAGGAGGTTTTCCGTGAGGTTAACGTGCCCTACAACATGCTTAACGATATCTTCGCCTTCCTGGAAGAAAGGGAGTACGTGGACCCGTCCCAGCTCTCCGAGGGGGAGTTCTCCTCTCTGGAGATGCAGTCCCGCACCGCCCTGCTGATGTACTACCGTTCGGCTCGCAGCGGGCAGGGGGGGCTGGGCCTGTCGGACGTGTACTCGTCCCTTCCGGAGAGGGACATCGCGCAGGCCAAGCGGGTGCTCGGTTACATAGAAGGCGTGAACGACATAGATTTCACCTACGTCATGCCGGACGAGGAGACGGAAAGGTTGCTGCGAACCGCCCTGAACATGCCGGAGGACAAGCGCAACCTGTTCTCCCTGATGGAGGGGCTGAACATCGGAGTGTACAAGGCCCGCAACATCCTGGCCATAATCGGTTCCCTCAAGGCCGGCGAGCGCCCGGTCCCCATGCCCCGGTCCAAGGGGCAGCGCACCCCTCCCGCCCATCGTCCCACCGACGACCTGTTCGTCGAACAGCCCAAGAGGAAGAGGGCGGAAAGGAAGCCAGACGCGGTCATGCTCCCCAGCGAGGCCAAGCAGGAGGAGAACTTCGAGCGGGACGGTGTCAGGCTTTTCGGGAAGGAGGAGCGGGACCTCTACGATTCCATATACCCTCCCAAGGAGGAGAAGAAGAAGCCGGAAAAGGTGGACGACGCGCAGGGAAGAAGATGCCTGTTCCACGGCGGTCTCGCCGTGTCCTCCTGCCCCAACTGTAACAGCATGCTGTGCAAGGAATGCCTGAGCGGAGGAAAATGCCCCCGCTGCGGTTTCGTGCTGGGAGGAAAGGTGCAGAAGCAGGAGGAGCCCCCCGCCCCGGCCGAGCCGGAGGAAAGGGACTGGAGCCGTCTCTGATCAGTAATCGGCGATATCCGACTTCATGAGCTCCCTTAGGAGCACCGTCGCGTAGCAGCCCTTGCCCAGGAAGAATGAGGCGGTGTACTCGTCCTCTCCGATGTCCAATCTCAGGTCGCGATACTCGCAGACCAGCTCCCTGCGCGATCCCCGGGAGGAGCAATGGGGTATCGCCGGGACCAGGAAGTCCCGGGGCGACAGCCCCTCCCTCTCGATGGCGCTTCGCTCTATCTCCCCCATCTCTCCCTCCGCCAGCACCGACTCGGAACCGAACAGCGTCGCCGAGACGAAGGCCCGGCGGTCCCGGACCTGCTTCTCCACCAGGTCCACGTTGGCCCGGGTCACCGGCACCTGCTTGTCGTGGTCCGGGTTGCCGTCCTTGTCAGCAGGAAGCACCACGTCGCCGACGATCGGCGCGTTCAATGGGATCCCGCGGCGCATGCGTTCGGAGAGCATCAGGTTGAAAAGGTAGGACTGGTAGGCGTGCACGAACATCATCTGCAGGTTCGTCGGAAGAACGCAAATTGCCCCTGCGAAGTCGTCCGGGTTGCGGTCCAGGAATCCGATGACCATCCTCTCGAACGTGAGCTTCCAGGGAAATTCCTTCAGCGCGGCGGCGTAGTCCCGGTCCCTCTGCAAGGCCTCCCGCGCCGCCCTGGACGCCTCGTCCTCCTCCTCGCTCGGGTTCCCGATGTAGAGGAGGACGGCCTGCTCCAGGTCGCCCTTCACTATCGCCCTTCCTACCAGATGCGTCACGGGACGAACGGTACCGAAACGCTGAACTCCAAAGAAGTTGGGGAAACCGCCCAGCCCCTCGAGGGCCTCCCTGGTCCCCAGCAGCGAGGAGCTAAGCTCCCCACCCCTCAGCCGAGCGTCCCTGACCCTGATCTTGAAGTTGTTACCTACCAGGTCGCCAATGGTCATGCCCCTCTTGGCCGCGTAGCCGCCCTCCACCCTCACCTGGGAGAGGCGCAAGGCCATGACCTCGTCCACCGGCGCCTCGAAGGACATGAGCTGGCTGGTGACCGCCCTTTTGTCCTTGGTGCCCGCGAAGCCTATGCGGTTGCGGGATATGCCCAGCGATTTGGACATGTGTCGAACCAGCCGGTTCGTCTCCCAGTTGGTGGCGGTGACGCGGGCCACGCATACCTTCCCATCAGGCTTCTCCGGCGGGTACTTGGAGACCTCGTCGACCACGAAGTCCTCCGCCTCCATCTTGAGCTTGCCGCCGCTGCCAGCCGTGTCCGAAAAAAAGACCTCCAGCCCGATCTCACGTTCGCGCTGCGCGCTGGGCTGCACCATAGGATTACTTCAGGTCCTTCTGCAAAGCTTCCCTGGCCTCCTTGAACTCGTTGGTCAGGGACTTCGCGGTCTTCTTCAAGGCCGACTGGGGCTTGCCGGTCTTGACCCGTATGTAAAGGGTAGGGTCCTCCATTTGGGCATGCCCGATGGTGTACTTGACCTCGGCCACGTCCTTTTCCTCCAGCAACCCCTGCACCAGGGGGGTGATCAGCGTCATATCCGCTCCTATGATGCGGACCTTGATGGAGTCCTTTTCCTTCTCTAAGAGCTCGATCTCCATGTACCGGACCAATATGGGAGAGGGCTATAAACCTTTTGACATCACTCCACCCTCTTGAGCTGGGCCTGGTACATGGCCAGAAGCTCCTGGCTGGTGGTGGCCTCCCTACCCTCCTTGTCGTCACGGAAGCGGCCGGTGAACCTGGGGAACCGTATGGCCAGACCTGAATCGGGACGCACGGAACCAAAGGAGCAGGTGTGTATCGGGGATAGCGTTATCTCCGCCCCCCTCACCTCCAGGACCAGCCTGGGCTGGAACCAGAAGTCCGCCTCCATCTTCGAATCCACCAGGTGATGCCTCTCCGGGACCCTGTCCCCGGAAAGCATTTCCAGCAACGCCGCCAGGTTGGCATCGTCAAAACCGGAACCCAGCTTGGACACGGTCTGGAACGTGTCTGTAGCCACGTCGTACGTGGCCATCAGCAGCGCGCCGTAGAATCCCTTGCGCTTCCCCCGGCCGGCGAAGGCCCCCACCACCGCCAGGTCGACCGTGTCGTTCATCTCCGAACGATATTCCTTCTTGTATTTTATCCACAGGAACCCGCGGTTCCCGGCGCGATACACGGACGTGTCGGCCAGGGACTTGGCCATCAGTCCCTCGCAGCCATCTTCGATGGCCTCCTGGAAGAAGGACTGGGCCTCGTCCGCCGACGAGAGCACCCTGATCTCCGAGAGGGTGACCGAATCGTCCGGTTCCACTATGGACATAAGCGCCTCCCTGCGTTGCAGGAAAGGGCGGTCGGTAAGGTCCTCGCCGTCCTTCAGTATGCAGTCGAACAGGCACAGCTTGACCGGGTAGTCCTCCATGGCCTCCTGCACGCCGTGCTTGCGGCCCCGGCGGTGGGACACCTCCTGGAAGGGAAGGAACTCCCCGGTGTTCGTGTCGATCGGAACGCACTCCCCCTCGACTATGGCGCTCTCCGCCCGCACCGTCCTCTTCAGCCCGGCCACCACGTCCGGGAACTGGGAGGTCAGCTCGTCCAGCTTTCGGGAGAACAGTCGCACCTCTCCCTCGCAGATGTGCGCCTGAAGCCGGACCCCGTCGTACTTGTACTCAAAGGCGCAGGTGCCCCCCATCTTCTCCAGTATCTCCTCCGGCGATGACATCCGCTCGGCCAGCATGGCCCTCAGCGGCCTGTTCACCTGGACATGGATGCTGGAGACCCCCTCCAAGCCGTGCAAGGCCATCATCTCGGCCACCAGTCCCAGGTCGGAGGACACGTTGAACGCGCGTTCCACGGCGCCCCGGTCCTCCTTGCCGGCGAAGGCCACGGCCAGCGCGTCCAGCACGGTCATCGATGAGACGCCCAAGCGCATGCGGCCGGTGATGACGCGGGAAAGGAACTTGGCCTCGGAGGAAGAGGCGTCGCTAAGCAGCTTGGACATAAGCTTTATCTTCATATCCTGGGAGCCGCCGCCCTCGGAACGGGCGATGGTCTCCAGCGTCCGGTAGGCCCTTGTCAGGGTGAGGGGTTCCGGGAACAGCGTGGTCTGCTTCCGGTTCTGAAAGGCGATCTGGGCCACCAGCCCGGGATCGCCCTCCTTCAGCATCAGTTCCTGAACGAACGCCTCCCCGGCCCCGGAAGCGAAGGCAATGGCCTTCAGTATCATCTTGTCCGCCATCCCGAGCTTTATGGGGTTGAAGTCGGGGTACAGCTGTCCCTGTGTAAGGTACGTCGCCATTCTTATCTCGGAGGGATCGAAGCGCCGGAAGGCCTCCGCCAGTATCTCGGTCATCTCCAGTCTGGAGGAGGTGGCCTCCAACCTCTCGTAGGTGTCGGCCAGTTCCCGGAACAGCATGCTAGCTCCAACGACTCGCGATTATATAATTGCTCAGAACCCGTCCAGGGTGCTCTGCCCCGGCCCCTTGGCCGCGTTCTCCCCGATCAGCTCCTCTTTCATTGTCTCCAGCCGTCGGCGCATGGACCTCTCCTTGTTGAGGGACGAGTAATAGTACGCCTCGTCCCGAGTACCCTTGGTTATGAATATCACCACGTTCCCGGCGCGCGAGCGGCCGGTCCTTCCACGCCTCTGTATGCTGCGTATCTCCGAAGGAACGGGCTCGTAGAATATCACCAGGTCGGTGCTGGCCACGTCCAAGCCTTCCTCGCCCACGGACGTGGCCACCAGCACGTTGTGCTCGCCGTCCCGGAAGCGCTGCAGCACTCCCACCTGCTCCTTCTGCCTCAGCCCCTTCTCGCCCTTGCGGTCCGATTGGCCGACCAGCTTCGCCACCTTGGCCCCCTCCACCCGGCCCAGTTTGTTGGCCACCAGGTCGCAGGTGTCCCGGTAATGGGTGAACACCAGTATCCGTGACCCGGGGGAGTTGGCCAACTGCCTTGCCACCACTCCCATTACCCGGGACAGCTTGGGGTGCTCGGCCTTCACCGCCTGCGCCTCGTCGAACAGCCTCTGAAACACCTCCGATGAAACGATGTCCCTGGAGGCCTTCGAGCCGGCATCCGAGGCCGCCTCGTCCTTGAGGCGCTGCAGGTAGGCGCGCAGGGCCGACATGCCCTGGGTCTCCACCAGGTCCAAGGCGTGCTCCACCTTCACCGCCTTGGCCTGGGCGCTTATGGCCTTGTAGAGCGTCCTGGTCTTCTCCCCGCCGCGGATGCGCGCCTGCCAGGTGGCGGCCATCTCTATGAGGTACCGCTTGTTCAGCACGCGGTCCTTGTCCACCACCTCAAGGCCGACCAGCTCCCTGATGTACTGCTCGTACAGCGTTTGGATGGACCGGGAGAGCGCCTTCATCTCCGACGGCAGCTCCACCTCCACCCAGTCCATGCTTATCGATTGCACGTACTTGGCCACGTCCGGGTCCCTTTCCGTGCGGACCTCGATGTCCCTTATGCCCAGGTTCCCGCACACCTCCTGGATCTTGGCCTTGTCGCTGCCCGGGGAGGCGGTCATGCCCAACACCAGTCCGTCGTAGTCCCGATAGGCCTTCGCCACGTCCACGTAGGCGTAGTTGCCCACGGCGCGATGCGCCTCGTCGAATATGATCAGCCGGACGTCCTTTAGGTCGAAACGACCGTTCTTGAGGTCGTTCGACACCACCTGCGGTGTAGAGGCGATTATGTCCTTCTCAATGTACGCGAGCTCCCTTTCCAGGGGGTCCACCTCTCCGGTCATCATGCCGATGCTCTTCCCCTCTATCATGTTCAGCATGGACCTGTGATGCTGTTCCACCAGGGGCCTGGTCGGCGCCAGGAAAAGCACCTTCCCCCCCTTGGCATGAAGCACCTTCGCGATGACCATGGCCGCCACAACGGTCTTTCCCAGGCCGGTCGGCAGCACCAGTAGCGTGTTGGAACGGGACGCGCGTTCGGCCAGGTCCACCTGGTAGTCCCGACGCTGCACGCTCTGCCGCTTGATCAGGGGGTGCTCAAAATACACGATGGGTTATTGAACTTGGAATAATAAAAGAAAGGGGATTGGTAAAGGGATTTCAGTGGCATCCGCCGCTGCAGGAGCTGCAACAGGAGGATGCGTTGGGGTTGTTGACCACCAGGCCAGAGCCGTAGGGCGTTTCCACGAAGTCGACGGTGCAAGCGTCCAGAACGTCCTTGGTCTCCTCGTCGTAGTAAACGGAGAATCCATCCATCTTCTGCTCGATATCCCCATCCTTGGGGTCCTTCTGGAACGACATTCCGAACTGTGCTCCGGAGCAGCCCATCCCGGCCAGGTAGATCCTGATGCCGTATCCGGACTTGTCGTTCTTGGCGATCAGATCCACGATGTACTTGCTTGCTTCCTCGGTAACAGTGACCATTTTTACCTGTCTCCTAAATCTTTCAAAATAGCAGCAGATATTTAAACAATTGTATGGACGCCACGGGCGCGAGCAAGTTTTTTCGCAGCCACTTGACGCGCAAGGCTCGCCCGGCCCGTGTATTTTTACAGGTCGGAACGGTCCGGGAACTTCGGGACCGCCCCCCTTGACATTTTTTGAACGGCGCGAGGGCGGCGTTAACGGCGGGCCGATCGAAGGGGAAACCTCCCCTGTCCTGAGCGGGAAGCCTCCCTTTGCCTGAGGGAATTACCGGGGGCGGATCGCGCGCCCGCTCTGGCAAGGTCCCTTCCGCTGCCCTGCGATGCGTCGGGCGAGGCTCCCTTTCCGGTCCATGAGCGACGCCATCGCAGGCATGGTTCAGGGGGCAAGGGCTGCAAGGCCATGTCCGGCAGGTCCTCAGGTCCTGGCGATTCTACGCATTGTACAGCGGAACGTTCCCAGTTCAGGAACTCCCTCCTCACCTATTTTTAGTAGCTCGCTTCTCCAGTGTCGATGCGATGCCGTAGCATGCGGAGGTCCGACCTTCCCGAACTGGTTTCAATGAGCCGGGAGAACATGGCCAGCATCATATTGGCATCATGGGGGGAGGAATGGAAGGACGAGCAGCTGCTGGACATGCTCCTTGACCAAAGGGTGGAGACCATGGTACTGGAGGGGGAAGGGGGGATCGAGGCATACTATTGCGTCGAGTACGTGGACGAGTACGTCTTCATCGCCTCCTTCCAGGTCAGGCGGGACGTGCAGGGGAAAGGCCTGGGCGCCAGGATGCTCAAGAAGATCGAGGACGATGCGCGCCAGAATGGAAAGGCGGAGGTGGAGCTCTGCGTGCAATTGACGAACGAGCGGGCCAAGGAATTCTATTATTACCAGGGCTACGACCTCGTGTACCGCAACGGCAACAACCTGGTCATGCGCAAGAAGCTGGACCGGTTCAAAGATTTTAAATCGTGATGGGGGCATGAGGCCTGCAGGTGATCCCCACGACCCCTCGATCCATGGTCCTAGTTCTGTCCCTGATCGCTGTCGGGCTCCTGCTCGCATTGCCCGCCGGTAATTGCCTCGGCCAGTCCCCGGAATCCCTGCAGGCCAACATCGGTGATGGATACACGGACCTGTGCTGGCATCCGGTCCAAGGGGCTCAGTATTACCTGCTGTACCGGGGCAGCCCTCAGCAGATGCAAGGGATCGCGAACGTATCCGCTCCATTCACGTCCTACCACGACGGCGAACTGGAGAGGGGGTCGTCGTTCACTTACTACGTCACGGCCGTCGTCGATGGGAACGAGAGCTCCCCCAGCAACAGCGTTTCCGTGACCATACCGTCAAAGGAAAGACAGGACGTGTTCGTCCCCATCCTGGCCATTGTGCTGTCGGTGATCGCCATACAGATATGCGCCATCATGATCATGGCCACTTTCAAAAGCAATATGCGCCTGAAATGATCACGACACCCTTTCCAGGAGATGCTCCAGGAACAGCTCCCCGCTTCCGGTCGGTATCCTGGCCCCGGCGGCCCTGTGATGCCCGCCGCCGTCCACGCCGTTCTCGCTGGTGAAGTCCTCCATGAAGCGGCCGAGGTTCACGCCGTCGCTGGCCATCCCGCGCACTGACACCGAGGCATATCTTCCCCGGGGGTTGATCATCACCGCGTAGTCGCATCCCCGGCGGCAGGCCACCTCCACCAATGCCCGCGTGCCGAAACCGAACAGGGTGCGGTTGCGATCCATGTCGTCCATTATGCCCAGGGGTCCGCGCACCTTCAATCGCTCGTCCACCTTTGCCAACGCGCGCGGCCAACGCTTCTCGTTGACCACCTGTATGTAGCGTCTTTTCACGGAGTCCACCTGGGACGGCCACGTTCCCCGCGCCAATTGCTTGGCCGCCGAGTAGCGGAATCGATCGTCATCGATGATCAGACGCCAGGCGAAGTCCAGGACCATCGCTTCATGGTCGATGCGCAGTCTTCCATAGCGCCGCATCTCCTCGTCCACAAGCGCGGACGGCATGTACTCGACAAGGTCGGCCACCGCCACCAGTTTCCGCAATCCCGCATCGGGTCCAAGATGGTGGAACAGAACGTTGGCCGCGCTCACCCCCTCCCTCACCAGGGTGGTGCATTCCACTGCCAGGTGGGATGGGTGATGGTCCACCAGGGTTATTGACTGGCGCGCCCTGTTGCCGTGCACCGCCTGAACCAGGTCCGGGACCGGAGCGATGTCCACCAGGTACACATGGTCCGATGCGGTGTCCAGGGACAGCGCCCTCGCGCCGGCGGTGGGAGAGGTGACGAAGGTGACCTTGGCGTTCGGAAATCTGTTCAAGAATATGGCGGCGGAAACGATGCCGTCAACGTTGCCTCTGGTTATGATGTGCTTGTCGCGATCGTCCCTTGAAAAGCGCCCCAGTCCCATCCGGTGCTCATAATGGGTCTCCGGACTAGATTAATATATTGTAAATTATCCAATTTTGACCTGTTCGAGAAGATATTTCCACTCTTTCGTTGACACATTCATGTTCTTACCTCAATTTATTTCCTGTGGTTCACGAAGCGCATGAACGGCAGGAAGTGGTCCTTCTTCTTTTTCGTCA
>JAAYDU010000058.1 GCA_012729095.1 Methanobacteriota archaeon
TCCAGCTGCTTCGGCAGCTGCAGCTTCGGGCATGCTATGCTGATGATCCTCTCGTCGTACGATTCGATGTTGATCTTGATCTCCGTGGCCCCAGCTTCCTTCAGACGGTCGATGTCCTCGTTCGATTCCACGTACGGTTCCACGCCGATAGGGATGTCCGGCAGATCCTCGCGCACCTTCCTAACGACGTAAACCATGCGATCGATGGTCTCAGCTATGGAACCCACCACTGCGGACGTGAAGGCCACGGCCTTCATGCCCCCCTTGCGGTCGGCCTCGATGATCAGTTCCACGATCTGGTCCAGGTCCAGGTCCTTGACCACGTCCTTGCTGAGCTTACGGGAAGTGCAGAACAGGCAATCGAATATGCATGCTTGTCCCAGGTTGAAGAACGCCTGCTCCGGGGAATGGTACAGTACCGGCTGTAGCTGAAGCCGGTCCAGGAATGGTTCCCCGTTCCAGAGCAGGGAATGACCGTCCGCGTTCTCCACCAGCTCGAACTCTCCATCCTCGCGCGAAATGCTTTTCTTTACGCGCATGCCGTTGAAGGAAAGGACAAGGGAGGCGGAACCGGCGCCCGGCCCGGCGGTGGAGCGGCTCAGGCGGAACGGCGGTCGGAAGTCCTTAGACACCCTGACGTTGCCGCCGCATACCAGCACGGCCTTCTTCTGCACCGGGCTCAGATCAGCTTCCATCTAGCGCCCTCTGAGGTGTCCTCGATCTTTATTCCCGCTTCCTGAAGACGATCGCGTATGATGTCGGAAAGATCGTACATCTTGCGCTTTCGCAGTTCCTTTCGAATGTCCATTAGCAACAGCATGACGTCGTCCAGCTTCTCATCGCCCTTCCGCTCCTCGGGCAGTATGTCGAATATGCCGTTCAGCTCGTTCATGAACCCCAGTATGTTCGCGGCGCCTTCGGCGCTCAGTTCTCCCGTATCCATCAGGCGGTTCGCTTCACGCGCCACGTCGAACAGGTGCGAAAGCGCCCCGCGGGAATTGAAGTCGTCGTCCATCTCGGCCAGGAAGCCGGTCTTGGCCTTGACCACGAGCTCCTCCGCCCCGTCGTTCCCCCGGGGGACATAGGTCTTGAGCGATCCATAGGTGTTGTGAATTCGTTTTAGGGACGAAGCCGCCTCGTCCAGGGCCGCCTCGCCATAAACGAGGGGGCCGCGGTAGTGAGTGTTTAGCAAATAGAATCGAACGACCTCCGGCGAGTACCGGGCCAGGATGTCCCTCACGGAGAAGAAGTTCTTCAGCGACTTGGACATCTTGGCGTCGGAGACCTGAAGCATCCCGTTATGCATCCAGTAATTCGCCAGCGGCTTCTTCGTCACCGATTCGGACTGCAGTATCTCGTTCTCGTGGTGCGGGAATATGAGGTCGTTCCCGCCGCCGTGAATGTCTATTGTCTCGCCGAGCAGCTTGCGAACCATCGCGGAGCATTCTATGTGCCAGCCGGGGCGTCCCTTCCCCCACGGGGAATCCCAGGAGATCTCCCCGGGTTTCGCGGCCTTCCAGAGGCAGAAGTCCATCGGGTTGCGCTTGATCTCGTCCACTTCGATGCGCGCTCCGGCCTGCATCTCCTCCAGCTTGTTCCCGGAGAGCTTGCCGTATTCTTTGGCGGTGGTGACGTCGAAGTACACGCTGCCGTCCGGGGTGACGTATCCCGAACCCGCGGCGATGATGTCCTCGACCATGGCGATGATCTCCGGGATGGTCTCACTCGCCTTAGGATACATGTCGGCGCGCCTGACGCGGAGGGCGTCCGAGTCCTGGAAGTAGGAGTCGATGCAGCGGCGGGATACGACCAGAGCGTCCACGCCCTCCTCGTTCGCTTTCTTGATGATCTTGTCGTCCACGTCGGTGAAGTTTATGACCAGCGTTACATCGTAACCGCGGTACCGAAGGTACCGGGACACCATGTCGAAGACCACCATGAAGCGGGCGTGGCCCATGTGCACGTCGTCGTAAACTGTAACGCCGCATACGTACATCTTGACCTTGCCGTCCTCTATCGGTCTGAACTCCTGCTTGGCCTTGGCCATGGTGTTGTAGATCTGCAGCGTCATTCGCGCACCTCATTTTACTTTGTTCTCGTTAACGAGCTTCTCCAGCCGCTCCAGGCGGTGGTCCAGCTCGGAAATGTTGTTGGTAAGTTGCATCATCGCGTCCCTTAGCGGGTCCGGCAGTTCATCGTGGCGGAGGTCCACCTTGACGCAGGTGCCCTCCCGTTTCACCACCCGGCCGGGAACTCCGACCACGGTTGAATCGGGCGGAACGTCCCTTAGCACCACGGAACCTGCACCTATCTTAACGTTGTCGCCGATGGTGAGGTTCCCCAGCACCTTGGCCCCGGCGCCGATGGTCACGTTGTTACCTATGGTGGGGTGACGCTTTCCCTGACTGGTGCTTACGCCACCTAGCGTAACGCCCTGGAAGAGGGATACGTTATCGCCGATTATTGTAGTTTCCCCGATGACCACACCGACGGCGTGATCGATGAAGAATCCTTTTCCGATGGTGGCGCCGGGATGAATGTCCGCTCCTGTGAGGAACCGGGCAAAATAGTTTATGGCCCTGGCCATCACGAAATTGCCCTTCAGGTACTGCCTGTGGGATATCCGTTGAAGGATGATGGCGTGCAGGCCCGGGCTGAAGTAGAAGGCCTCGCGGAACGACTTGGTGGCCGGGTCCCTCTCCAGGACGGTCTGGACGTCATCCTTCCAGTTCATTTACGACTCTTGAATCAAAGCTGGGGAGATATAGCTTTCTGAAAGACCCTTAACAGTATAAGTGAATGGATAAAGCTCCTAAGCATCCTTCAATCAATAACTGAATGGGCGAGTTTTCTGACGGCTGAAACATTCATAGTTTTAAGAATGATTTGAGATGAACAAAAACGATGAATTCATTGATAGTCATTATTCTTGATATGGAGAAGGAGATTTCCCTATCGGAATTGACTCGATCAATCTCTGATTTCTGCAAAGAACGAGATTGGGACCAGTACCATATGGCCAAGGACCTTGCCATCGGCATATCCACGGAAGCATCCGAGCTTCTGGCCCTCTTCCGTTTCAAGAGCGGTGAAGAGATCGAAGAGTTCCTATCAGGCCCGAAAGGAAGGGAAAAGGTCGGTCAGGAGCTCGCCGACGTGTTCTTCTTTCTACTGAGATTCGCTGAGCGGTACGATTTCGATATCTCCCATGAGCTGGTGAAAAAATTGGAATTGAACCGCGAGAGATATCCGGTCGAGAAGGCCCGGGGATCGAACAGGAAATACGATGAGCTTGGTTGAACGTGATTCATTCGTTCGTTTCCATGCGGGACCTGAAGAACCTCTCCGTGTCCTTGTCCATGAAGTGAACGTAGCAGCCCTTCATGCCCCTCGTCAACAGAACCCGGTAGGTGTTCTTGACCAGGTCCAGGAACCGGTCCCCTGACCTCTTCACGACGGTATCGAACGACGTCTCCTTGTGCCCTTCCCAAGCCTGCAGATCGAAATTGTACCTCAGGTCGGGACCGATTATCACTCCCGCGTAATCGAACTCGAACCCCTGTGCGGTGTAAACGCAACCCACCTGGTCGAACCCTTTCGGATCATAGGCCCAGGTTATCTCCTTGGGTATGCCTTTTGCCAACTTGGTCCCGGACTTGGCGTTCCAGGGACGGCGATATTCGCCTACGACAACATCGTCCTTCAAGGTGCCATCGGCCTGGGGATTGGACCAGGGCCAGCAGAACCCTGCGGTCATGCGGGCCGTGGAACCTAGCGCGATCTTGCCCCTCAGCTCGTTCTCTATCGCCGCTGGGCTGTCCATGATCCGGAATTCGAAGTTCTCGTTTCCTTCCCAGAGGATGTTGGCCGTCCTGCGTATCCCCAGGGTGTTGTCGATCCAGTTCACGAAGGCGTCGGAACCGCTGCAACGGAACTGAGCCTCCAGCTGGTATTCGAACGTCTTGCATCCGTTCTTTACTGCGGCGGCTTTTATGTAATCGACCGAGCCTGTTTCGTAAGGGCGCACGACCTGCGCATCATCGATGAAGAACACCGCGACCTTGGCCGCCCTGATAAGTTCATCTATCTGAGACAGGCCGGACCTTCTAGCGGCCGGCGTGAACCTGTCATTGCTTGTCTCGCGTATGCGATGGGCCTCGTCCGCGATAAGACAGTCCACTGAGTTAGTTTCACAGGAACCGTAATTGTTGAAGAACTTGAACTGGACCTGCCCACGCGGCCCGATTATCTCCCTTAGAGTGCCGGTGAATGCTCTCGAACCCGTGGCGTAATGGGCGTTCCATCCTTTCAAGGAGAGATCGGCCAGAAGGTTCATCGCGATCACGGATTTGCCCGTACCAGGGCCGCCTTTGACTATTACGACGGCTTTCTGCGGATAATTGAAGCCTTTACTAGCCCATGTTAGCACCTTGTCGTAGACGATCAACTGTTCGTCCAGTAGCACGTACTCGGGTTTTCCCTTGATGACCTCGCCGATGTGGTCCATCAATTTCTTGCTCGGCCGGTATCTGCTGTCCTCAACCCTCTTTAGTACCTCGAGGCCCTGACCAGACCTCAATCTGCTTTGAAGGTAGCCCTTCAGTTTGTTGACGTCGTCCTCGGAGAATACCGGACAGGTTTCGATCAGATTACGGAACTTGTCAGCGAACAGCGCATCCTCGTCTACGAACCGATAGTTGTGAAGATAGGCGCAAGCGTTCAACGCGATAGGGCTGGCGCCATCGTAAAAGGCCGTATGCGTGTCCTGCAGGTATAACATGTACTGATTGACCTGAGCGGAGGGGTGCAGTACTTCGCGATTGCCGCCACCCACGTACGTGATCACCTCCCTTTCACCATCGGCCATCGAACATTTTTCCCATTGCTTGAGCTCGATTATGACAGCTTGGTCCCTGCTTTGTTCGTCCTTCCCACAGACCATGAAGTCCAGGCGTTTCGATGTCAGAGGGAGTTGATATTCTAGAAGAACGCCATGGTCGTCCAGTTTGGATGAGAGCATTACCAGGGACATTGCCCGCAGGGAATTACGCCAAGAATTTATTTCAGATGGAGATGGATAGAAGCGGAAGTAGTTGAAGAAAGAATCGCGCATCTTCTCAGCGATCTGATTCTGAGTGGTATCCTCGATGAACTGTTCGGAAGATCCTGAGTACAACCTCATATCAATCCAAGCCAGTATTGATTGTATTTATTCAATTGTTCGTATTGAATTTTGACCTGTTCGAGAAGATATTTCCACTCTTTCGTTGACACATTCATGTTCTTACCTCAATTTATTTCCTGTGGTTCACGAAGCGCATGAACGGCAGGAAGTGGTCCTTCTTCTTTTTCGTCA
>JAAYDU010000059.1 GCA_012729095.1 Methanobacteriota archaeon
AGTCCAAGCGGTACACCAGCCCTGGGAACTGCTCCGGCTCGTACTCCACCCTCTCCAGTCCGAGCGATATGGCGATGGCGTTGAGGTTGATCTCCTGACCCAGGTCGGACGAGGCCACGATGTTCTGGACCACGATCTCCGGTTTGATCTTGACCTTGATGCCCGCCTTCTCTATCTGCTTGGCGACCTTCGTGATGGCCTCCTGAACATGAGGGAGCGAGCGGCCACCAGTGCAGACGACCTTTCCGCTGCGGAAGAGCAGCGTCGCGGTCTTCGGCTCCTTCAATCGGTAGATAAGGCCGGGGAACTGCTCTGGCTCGTACTCCGCCCCGTCCAGGGCAAGGGCGATTGACTGAAGGTCAAGCTCCTCTCCGAGAGAGGTGGAAGCGACGACGTTCTCGATTTTGATCTTGGCCATGTGGGTCACCTTTCTCATCCTTATTTAAATACCCTTTTAAAAGGGTTTCGATATTAGTTTATATTAGATTGACCCACTCTATTGTTAAAGGAGGATCGAGCCCTTCACGATTTTAAGAGCGTTTGGAGCCCGACATGCCGCGGCGGCGATGAGCACATCGGAATGCCATGGCGTTCGGTAGACGCGATGCAGGGAACCTTGATTCGTGGGATAGACATCGAAAGGATTTATTTCACAACGTCATTGCTAAGCGTATAGTGGCCGCCCACTGGAGGTTGTGATGTTCCGAGAGATCAGGAGGAGAAGACAGGCCCTGCCGATAGAGGCGGCGGAGGAGATGCTCATCAGAGGTATGACCGGGGTGCTGGCCGTCCTGGGGGATGGTGACTATCCCTACGCCGTCCCTCTAAACTACGTGTACCACGAAAGTGCGATATTCTTCCATTGCGCCAGAACCGGCCACAAGATCGACGCGATCAGAGGGCACGGCAAGGTATCGTTCTGCGTGGTGGACAAGGACAGGACCGTTCCCGAGCTGTTCGCATCTGACTACCGAAGCGCCATCGCCTTCGGGAGGGCGCAGGAGGTCGATGACGATGACGAAAAGCTGCATGCCATGCGACTCCTGAACGAAAAGTACGCCCCGGGCCTGCGCGAGGAGGGAGAGAGGGAGATCGGGAAGGACTGGAAGGCCCTGTGCGTGATCCGCATCGATGTAGAGCATCTGTCCGGCAAGGAGGCGGCGGAAAGCGTCAAGGGTCGTGCGTGACCTGTTCATAAGATCGGACCACGCTCCCACGGCATGCAAGGATGGGTGAGAAATTGAGAATGTGGTGGGCTCAGCCGGATTCGAACCGGCGACCTCCTGCGTGTGAAGCAGACGTCATAACCGCTAGACCATGAGCCCTTCGGTATTCGATGCGAACGGGAATTGGATATAAAAATGTTTAGCGCACAGCCATCCATCACTCGTTGATGACCTGTGTGGCCCGGAACATGCCGTCGTTGAACATCAGAGAGAAGTAGCCTGTCTTGTGGTTCGTCGAACGCAATTTGACCGCGCGAATGCGGCGCTGCACGTCGGTCTCCCCTATGCTCTGAAGCTTCAGTGATATCACGCCGTCGGCCAGGTAGCCTTCCTCGAAGCGCCCGCCATTGATGTTGTCCACCGGCGTCTCGGCTATCAGGAAAGATGTTATGTTCATTCCCCTCAGCCACATGAACAGATAGAACAGGTCGTTCCGCCTGTCGTTGCTCATTTGGGAGGCCATTTCCAGAACGTCCAATGAATCGAGGGCGAGCAGGTCGTAGCCCAGGTCCTTTCTGACCGTCTCGGCGTACATTTTGAAGACCTGGAGCCATGAGCCTTTGGCCATCATCTCCGTCACGTTCTTGCGTATCGTCGCCAGGTCAAGGACATAGACCTTTTCCTGCACCTCCGGGTCGTTCATGCCCATCAGCTCCATCTGCTGCAGCAGGTTCTCCTTGCTCTGCTCCAGTGTCATGTAGACGCTGCGCGTACCGTGGTGCTTGGCATTGTTGTATAGAATGCTGTAGCATACCGAGGACTTCATGGTCCCCGGGGTCCCGGAAATCAGGATGACGTGTCCCTTGGGGACCCCTCCCTGTATGTAATCATCGAAGTTGTGGATGTACGTCTTCACCCGTTCTATACCGATGCCCATCCCCTCGACGAAATATAGCAGTACCAGGTATATAATACCGTTTTTTAGATTTAATTTTCAGAAAGGCTGATTGGTCAACGGCAAAGCCAGGTTGAACTCCTTTCCGTCGTGGAACATGCTGTAATACCGGTTATCGACATTGGCCCCCCGCATCTTCACGCAGCGCACCCAGCGTTGCACCCGGGAATCGGTCATCTCCCGCATCAGCATCTCCATTATGCCGTCGGACAGATACGCCTCGCCCTGGCCCTCCTCGTCCCAATCATCGGAAACGTTCTCCGATATCACCAGGACCGTTATGCCCAGGGACTTGAACCAGTCGAAAAGGTCCTTGAGGTCCTGGCGAGAGAAGCAATGTTCCGTCAGGGCCTTGAAGGACTCCAGGGAGTCCATGACGAAGACCTTGAATCCCGTGGCCTCCTGCTCTGCACGCACGTAGCTCAATATGAGCTCTCGCCAGTTTCCCTCATGCTCCGCCATCTCCTTGCGCATTTCCCTCATGTCCGTGACCTTGAGAAGCCCATTGCAGTCCGCCTCGGGCATGCCCATGCGCGCCATCTGCCTAAGGATGGAGCGGCGGCTCTGTTCCACGGACAGGTACAGTCCGGGAGTGCCGTTCACCGCCGCCCGGTGCAGTATCGTGTAGGTCAGAGTGCTCTTCATCGTGCCGGGGGCCCCATTGAACAGGACCACGTGCCCCTCGGGAATGCCCCCGCCCAGCACCTCGTCCAATTTCGTTATGTAGGTGCGGAGCAGGCCGGTGTCCTTCAGTTTCGGCTCGGAGCCCACCTGGTCGCGCAGATCGCGGAATATCTCGTCTGTGATTCGGGCCAGCTCGACCTCGTCCACCCCCACAACCTCCTGGCCGACCTCCAGCATCTGAAGTCTAAGCCGGGCCTCCTGCAGCTCGGCCTCCTTCTCATCCAGCTGCGCCTGGAACGCCTCCAGCTCCGGCTCGAAGTGGTGAGCCAGTTCTTCCATCAACCGGCTTCGGATCTCGTCCATGTTCACGTTCGGACCCGGTTCGGCCTTCTCCGCGCTCCGTTCCCTTGAACGCTCCTCGATCTCCTTGGCCCGCGCGTTGAGTTGCCTTTCACGTTCCTGCAGCGCCTTCTCCTGTCTTTCCAGCTCCTCGGCCTTGGTCTCAAGGGAAAGTTCTGGCCTTCCCACCTGAACCGCCTCTATGGAACGTATGCGCGAGCTCGCGCCCTCGGCACCCCTGCGGTCCAGCCGCACAGCGCCTAGAACCACCTGTATGGGCTGGGCGGCCTTGGGCTTCAGGTCTTCGCCGCATCTCCCGCACTGCTCGTCCCCTGGTCTTACTCCGAAACCACAACGGGGGCACTCGAACTTGCTGGGAGGAAGCCTCATTGGATCACTCGCTGATCACGCGGGTTATCTGGAAGCGGCCGTTGTTGTATAGAAGCGAATGGTAGGACGGGTCATGATTGGTCTCCCTCATCTTGACGCACCTGATGCGCCGCTGCATCTCCACGTCGCGGATGAGCTGCATCTTGAGGGTGATTATGCCATCTGAGAGATACCCCTCGTCATATTTTCCATCGATCAGACGCTCGGAAGAGCTTTCCGATATCAGGAAAACGGTCACGCCAAGGTCGCGCATCCATTCGAACAGATAGAACAGGTCCGTCCGTCGGTTCCGGATCTCGGCCATGGTCTCCAGGACCTCCATGGAATCTATGACCAATATGTCGAAGTCCAGGTTCTGCTTCAGGTTCGTGATGTACGTCTTGAACACGTGAAGCCAGGAGGTGCCCCCGGCGATCTCCTTTAACTTCTTCCTTATGATGGAAAGGTCGAGCACGTTCAGGTTCTCGCTCACCTTCCCTATGTCCATGCCCATCTTCTCCATCTGGCGCAATAGGCTTTCCCGGCTCTGTTCCAGGGTCACGTAGACGGAGGCCCTCCCGGACTCAACGGCATGGTTGTAGAGCATGTAGTAGCTGATCGAGGATTTCATCGTCCCGGGGGTGCCGGCCACCAGGACGATGTGCCCAGACGGTATCCCCCCTTCCAGAATTCTGTCGAAACCCTCTATGTACGTCTTTAACCGCCCTTCTCCCGATTCCATCTCCCAACCCCCTCTGGCCACTGGGCCTTTCGTTGCTTTATGTGACTATAAGCTATTAAAGTGCTCGTCGATGCATATCATATGCCACGTACGATGACCTTTCGGACGTACTTCCGGGCGGTCTCCGCCATGCCCAACATCTGGGCCTCGCTGTACGGCTCCACCTTGCTGAGGCGCTTGTCCAGGGTCTTGTCGTTCCTGAACTGCTGCAGGGCGTACTTCTTGGCCCCTCCTATGAAAGAGGCCATGCGCTCAATGTCTCCCGGGCTTAGATAGTGCGGCACGACGGTGGTGCGGAACTCGTAGTCTATGCCCGATATCATGATGATGCCTATGGAACGCTTGATCGCCTCGATGTCCACATCCGTCCCGCAAACCTGCGAGTATTGATGGTCAAGCGGCCCCTTAAGGTCCATTGCCACGCAATCGAGGAGACCGGCCTGCAGCAGGTCCTGCAACATGTCCGGGTTCGTGCCGTTGGTGTCCAGCTTGACCTTCAGCCCCAGATCCCTGATCTTCCTTATGAGCTCGGGAAGGTTCTCGCTTTGCGTGGCCTCCCCACCGGTCACCACCACCCCGTCCAGGAAGTCCGTGTTATCCTCCAAGTACTCCTTTAGTACCTCCCATGGGGCCTCCTCCACCTCCGCCGATATGGAAATGAGGTCGGGGTTGTGGCAGAAAGGGCAGCGCAGGTTGCAACCCTGCAGGTAAACGGTGGTGGCCACCATTCCGTCCCAATCGAGCAGTGATGTCTTGGCGAATCCGACTATTCTGGCGAGCATGGTCATCTGGAATTACAGCAGGTCGTTTTTAAGGATATCCCCGATCCCGTCTCATTCGTCCTTGACGTCGACGAAACCGCCGTGCATCTTGGCCTTCATGTGGCCACCGGGACCTCCCCGCTCCTCGCGGGCCTTGTCCACGCAGTCCTCGTTCTCGCAACAGAAGGCGGCGAAAACGTACTGCTTGGCGGGCCGGCCGCAGAACTGGCATTTGTACTTCTCAAAGTCCATGGGATGGCCACTGGAACATGGCAATAAAAACCTTTTCGAAACCCTGAATATGGATGACGATATACCCAATACAGGGTGGAGAAGTTGGCATATTGCTCCAGATGCGGGAACCATGCTAAGGAGGGGGCGCAGTTCTGCGACCGCTGCGGGGCGCAATTGAGCGGGGGGCAACAGCAGTACGGACAGCCTCCCAATTTCACTCACCAGTACTATCCGGAACGCAAGGACCCCCTCATAGCGCTGATCCTTTCCATACTGCTACCAGGAGTCGGCCAGATATACGTGGGAAGGGTGCTCAGGGGATTGCTCATCCTTCTTCTCGTTCCCCTGTTCAGCGTTTTTCCCGCCATACTGATGTTCGCGGTGGTTTCAACGGGCAGCGTTAGCGGCGCCCTGATGACGGGCGTTGTGCTGGTGATCGTCTCCATCGCCTTATACATATGGCAGATCGTGGACGCCTACCGCTTGGCCGAGGAGCATAATCGTCATGGTTCGCCCCTACGGTACTGATCGTTCCCGGATGTGCATGGAGAAGTGCATGGCAGGGGAGGAGTGGGTCAGGGCGCCCATGGATATCACATCGGCGTATCGGGCGTAGCTCTTGGCGTCCTTGGCGCCGATGCCGCCGCTGACCTCTACTGTGATCCCCGGGTCCATGGCCTTTATGGCCAAGTAGCACTCCCTTGCCTGGGCGGGGGTCATGTTGTCCAGCATGATGATGTCCGCCCCGGCCCTTGCCGCCTCCTGGGCCGCCTCAAGTGATTCGACCTCCACCTCCACCTTCTTGCCGAAGGAATATGCCTGAGCCAGGTGGACCGCGTGGGGAACGCTGCCCACCACGGTGAGATGGTTGTCCTTGATCAGGAACGCGTCGTCAAGACCGAAGCGGTGCGGGTCGCCACCTCCCAGGCGCACGGCCTTCTTCTCGTAGCGGCGGAAGCCGGGGGTGGTCTTGCGGGTGGCGGCCACCACCACATTGGGGTTGGCCTTGCGGCAAGAATCCACCGCCTGGCGGGTCATGGTGGCTATGCCGCTCATGCGCATCATGAAGTTCAAGGCCAGGCGCTCCCCGGCCAGAAGGCCCTTCAGGGGGCCGATGATCTCCATCACCTCCTGGTCCATGACCACGGTGTCGCCGTCGCTCACCATGGCGCGGCATTCGCAGCCCGTCCTCCGGAACACCTCCCTAGCCTCCTCCAGTCCGGCCATGACGCCGTCCTGCCCGGCGGTGATTGACGCCCTTCCTTCCCGGTCGTCCACCAGGGCCTGGGAGGTTATGTCGCCCTCCCCCAGGTCCTCCTCGAGATAGAGGTCGATGAGGTCCATGTTGACTTATCACCGTAAGGTCTTATGAAGGATGCCCTCAGATATCGAAGCTGTCCCCGCTCATTGGCATCAGGACCTCGTAGTCGCCCTCCAGGTCCTGGGCCAGCTCCTCGCGGTTGTCGGAATGCATGAGCACGACCTTATCAGGCTGGCACCCCTTGATGAAGTTGAGCAGCTGGTCGTGATCGGCGTGGGCGGACAGGTCAAAGGTCATCACCTCGCAGTGCACGTCCATGAGCCCGTCCTGCGTCTCCACTTTACCCTTCTCCTTCAGCATACGACCGTTGGAGTTCTCGGCCTGGTAACCGACCATCATGACAGCGCTTTTGACGTTGTCCTTCTGGTCTGCGAGATAATGCAGCACTGGACCTCCGTCCAGCATTCCGGAGGTGGTGATTATTACCTGCCCGTGGCGCGCCTTCTCGCGGGCCGAGGAGGTCCGCACGGGGTTGAACTTGCGCTTGGCGGCCTTGAACTCCTTCATGCTGCGGAGGTATGGATGCTCCTGGTGATCGGTGTACATGCTGTTGACCGTCTTGCCCATGCCGTCCACCCACATCTCGTAGGGGAGGTCCTTCAGTATCATCATTACCTCCTGCATGCGCCCGACGGCGAAGCATGGGATTATGGCCGTTCCACCGCGCTCGACCACCTCGCGCACCTTCTGTTGCATGAGCGCCTCGCTCTTCGGCCGGGGGGGATGGTTCCTCCCGGCGTAGGTGGCCTCGATTATCAGATTGTCGCACTTGACCGGCTTGGCGCCGTACGTCAGGCGGGTGTTCTCGGTGTGCAGGTCCCCGGTGAACAGGGTCGTGTCACGACCCTTGATCTCATACATCTGCGCCCCTGGTATGTGCCCGGCGTTGTGCGCCATGATCTCCAGCCCGGCTATGGAACGGGTCTCCCCGATGTAGAACGATTGAAAGTTCTGCCAGGTGTGCTTGATATCCGTATCCTTGTACGGGAAGTTGGTATAACCTTCGGACTTGGCGATCTTTATAGAATCGAAGAACAACAGGTTCGCTATGTCCATGGTCAGATCGTTGGCGAAAACGCCGCAATCGTTCTTATTTACCAGCAACGGTACCGCCCCACTGTGGTCGAGGTGGGAGTGGGTTATGAACACTCCTTCCACTTCCTCGGCCGGCATCATCGGGAACTGGGGCATCTCCTTCTTGACCAGGCGCATCCCGTACTCGAACATTATATTGGCGCCCTGGTTCTCCACGAGCAAGCCAAGCTTGCCAACTAGGTCGGCGCCGCCTAAGAACTTCATTTTCATTTCGTTTACCTCTTCTTTTCTGATCGCGGCCCTTTATGACCGCAGGATAGTGATATCATTCGCCCAGGACCTGCACGATGAGATCTCGCTGGCGACCCCGGACATCCAGTTCCAGCAAGGCCACCTGCTGCCATTGCCCTCTCTCCAGCCGCCCTTGGTCAAAGGGTAGCGTGACCGAGGCCCCGAGGAAGGTCGAGCGCACGTGCGAGTGGCCGTTGCCGTCCCCCCACCTCAGGTGATGCTGGTACTTCAATTCCTTAGGGAAGTTCCTCTCCAGGGCCGAGGCGATGTCATCCCTCAGCCCGGGCTCGTTCTCCAACATCACGATAGCGGCGGTGGAGTGAGGGACGAACACCAGGGCCGCGCCCTGCATCAGTCCTGAATCCGTCACGGCCTTTTCGACCAGTGCGGTCACGTCCACCATGTCGCCCTCGCCTTTGGTCTCTATGACCGTGGAGCTGCGGAACGTTCCCATGTGCTCGTTCAGGCTACTCCGAATGCATATAAACCATTTTTGGTTGCCCGATGAGGGCTGGAAACAATCAACTTAAATTTTTTATACCTAACTATGTGATGGAACATCATGGGCGAGCTCGCTGTGGGCTACGGGCCGAGGGGCGCTCTCAACGGCGACCGTGTTTGGCTGAGCTCCAGCTTCAGGGTGCAGCTCATAAAGATGGGTATAGAGAAGGCGGGATCGGTGAACGAGCTGGGCCGCAGGATGGGATACCGCTCCAGGGTGCACCCCGGCTGGGGAGTGGTGCAGATAATGCAGGGCAAGCAGGCCATCCCTCTGCCTCGCCTGCAGCTTCTGGCCGACTTTTTGGAATACCCTATGGACGATATACTCAGATACTCCACGCTGCCCAACCGGGTGACCCCTGAGAGCACCAAGAGCGCTTTGACCATGTACGGCCTTAGCGGATACATTCCCCGATGATGCTGGCCCTGAGCCTGTCCAGAAAAATGATTTATAGTAACCGTGCTATATTGCAATATGTCGGACATATGTCCGACCGAAGGGGATGGGATGGTGTTCAGGCGTAGCGCTGATGCGGACGATGAGATAACCAACGCTCTCATTGACCGTGGGGTCTACCGCCTCTCCGAGGTCTATGAGGACGAGGAGATAAGGAAGTTCAATGACATCAAGGTCCCCTACTCTTTTTGGAGCGCTGTCAAGTACTCGATGATACTCACCGTGCTGCTTTGGTGGCTACCGGTCTTCGGCCAGATGGTAGCCGGTTTCGTCAGCGGACGGCGGGCCGGCAAACCATGGAAAGGCGTGCTGGCCGCGCTTGTCCCGCTGACTATCGTTTTCCTGCTAACACTGCTCGTGGAGAACGGGACCATACCTTCGGTCGTGAACGGCGTCGATTGGACCCCCTCTCACATTTTGGAGCTGGTCAAGGACGCCGTCCCTCTGCTGGCCCCGTACGTAATATTCGTACAGATGTACCTTACCTCGTTCATTGACACCATCCAGATCGCCACCGATGTTCGTGTGGACGTCTACATCATCACCGCCGCCTTCGCCTATATAGGAGGCATACTTGCCGAGCAGTCACGCAGGGAGATGAAATACGTTGCCAAGCACGGAGGTAACTCCATGACCGTGGTGGTGGGAGGAGGGGATGGGGCAGCGAAGGAGCTGCCGGCGGAGGAAGGGCCTGCTCGCGGAAGGCGCCCGGTGTCAGCGAAGCCCGTCAGGAGCAGGCAGGAACAGAAGGTCATTCGCTTCTCAGACCTGAAGGACCTCACCACCGCCAGCGACGAGGAGTACGCGCAAGAGTACACGGAGCGCGGGGAGCAGTGGTACGCGGAGGGAGAGGGACCGGAGGACGAGGTGCCGCGGAACATTGCCGGGTTGGCCAAGAGGTCCTCCAAAGGTTCCGGAAAAGGCAAGAATCTTAAGCCAGGTGATTGGAAGTTCATCTAGGTCCGCTGAATAATTTTTTATAGCCCTAGCTTTTGTGGTGCTTCGGCGAGTAATAGATGTTCTGTCCCAAATGCCGCAGGATAATGAAGTCGGAGAACGGGAAGTTCGTGTGCCGGAACCCGGATTGTAAGCACGAAGAGGTCAAGGATGGGAAGCCTGTGTGTTTCACCACCTGCGGGAAGGAGAGGGAGATGACCGTCATAGACGGGAACGCCCCCACCCTTCCGCGCACCAGGATAGAATGCCCCAAGTGCGGACACCAGGAGGCCTTTTGGGTGCTGCGTCAGACCAGGGCGGCCGATGAACCGGAGACCAAGATATACAGATGCGTCTCCTGTGGGCACTCCTGGCGCGAGTACTGACAAAGCCTTCATCTGCAGAAAAGTTATAATTAGATAGGACTTTACTGTGCAAGAAGGGGACCCGATGTTTCAGGCCAAATTCAGATCCGATATCCTCAAGGGGATCGTCGACGTCGTTTCCACGCTCATTGACGAGGCCAAGTTCAAAATAGGCGACAACGGCATCCAGCTCAAAGCGGTCGACCCGGCGCACGTGGCCATGATCGACCTGACGCTGAGCAAGGACGCCTTTGATCAGTACTCCGCCACCGAGACCGACCTCGGATTGGACCTGGAGAAGCTCAAGGAGGTCATCCGCCTTTCCAGGTCAGGCGACATGATAGAGATGCGCCAGGACGAGGAGCGCGGCCGCCTGGTCGTAATGGTGGGAAACGTTACCAGGCGCATGAACCTGGTCTCCACGGAGGGAATGAGCGATCCCAAGGTTCCCAATCTGACGCTCCCGGCCCGCATCACCGTCACCGTCGACGAGCTGCAGAGGGGCATCAAGGCCGCGGAGAGCATCTCCGACCATGTGGCGCTCAACGCCAACGTCGAGGGTTTCGAGATGGTGTCCGACGGCGATACCGACTCGGTCAGCCTGAAGCTGCCGAAGGCCCTATTGGTGGACCTGCAGTGCTCGGAGAGCATTCGCTCGCTGTTCCCCATGGACTACTTCTCGACCATCATAAAGGCCATACCCAGCGGCACCAATGTCAGCATAAATCTGGGCAACGATCTCCCGGTCCGCCTGGACTTCGACATAGCTGGGGGCAAGGGCAGCGTCAGATATCTGCTGGCCCCGCGCATCGAGAACGATTAGAGGCGCAAACCCTTCACTATCCCGCTCTCCGTGTCGGGAACCTTCACCTCCACGGTGATCAGGTCCCTCAGACCGGAGAGGGCTATCTTCTCCTTCAGAAGCTCATCCACTTGGAAGATCCCTGCCGAGTTGTTCATCATTATGTCAATGAGAACCGGTCTCTCGGTGCCCTTGAGCACCCTTACCTTGTCTATAGCCAGGGCGCTGACCGAATGTATGTTCACGCTGCCGCTGGCGAAGGGAATGCGCGCCCTGCCCTTTTCCATGTCCAGTGCATCGGCGACCCGGACCACGCCGCCCTCGACCGTGTAGGGGACGAAACCCTCGTGATGCGAGATCATGGCGTGTTGCGCCTCGGCGACCATGTAGGTGAGCGTCGGCTCCTCGTACAACCCCTGAAGCACGCGCCGTAACAGGGGGGAGGAGAGCATTATGGAGAACTCGTCGTGATTCTCCCTGTGCACGGAAAGACCGATGTCATGCATCGCGGACGCCAGAACCACGACCACCTCGGCATCATGGTTGGTCAGGGCATAGTTCCTCACCACCCCCGGCTGATGACCCTCCTCCACGAGGAGCCGCAACATCTTGAGGGCGTTCCGTGCCACGATCCGCACGTGAGTGGAGCCGTGATCGCTGAACCCCAGCCTGTCTATGGCGTTGATGTTGGACGCCTTCCAGAGGGCCTTTAGTTCCAGATCGGAGTTGATACGTTCCAGGATGATCCTGAGCTTGTCGTTGGAAAGGCATGGCACCTCGAAAAAGGCCATGGAACAGGATCGTTGGTCAGGGTTAAATATCGTTGGGAGGGCGTTGCTGAGATTACAGGTAATTTAGGCAGTCCTAAATTTATTAATAATACCGCCGAAATACGTGAAATAAATTTAGGTGTACCTAAATGTTCGATGAAACAAAACGCGAAGGTCCAAGCCTGGCAGACCTGCCTATAGGCGCGAAAGCATTTGTGGAGTCGGTCAAGGCCAAAGGGTCGATACGCGGACGCATATTGGCCATGGGGCTGGTCCCTGGTACCGCTCTTGAGGTCGTGAGGAAAGCGCCAATGGGGGACCCCATCGAGATCGTTCTCAAGGGATATCACCTGTCGCTGAGGTCCGGAGAGGCCAGGGCGGTCAAGGTCTCCAGTACCCCGGTCGGTACCCTCAGGGGTATCGAAAAGGAGGGGCGCTGATGCAAGACGTGTCGAAGAATGTGCGCGTGGCCCTTTGCGGCAATCCCAACGTGGGAAAGAGCTCGCTGTTCAACGCGCTTACCGACTCACGACAGCACGTTGGCAACTGGCCCGGCGTTACTGTTGAACGGAAGAGCGGGTACCGCGTGTACAGGGGCCACAGGATCGAGATAGTGGACCTTCCGGGAACGTACAGCCTGATCGCCTCCTCCAAGGACGAAGAGGTGGCCACGAAGTACATAATCGAGGAGAGCCCGGACGTGGTGCTACAGGTGGTGGACTCCTCGAACCTGGAGAGGAACTTGTACCTCACCATGCAGCTGATGGAGTTCGGAAAGCCCATGGTACTGGCCATGAACATGTCGGATATCACCGAGGATCGGGGGGACTCGCTCGACCTGGACGTCTTAAAGCGCTTCCTGGGAGCTCCAGCGGTCAGGACCGTGGCATCCGAGGGCATCGGTCTGGAGGAGCTTCTCGACGCGATAGTGGGGGTGGCGAAGAGAATACCCGTCGACCGGCGCGTCGGCTACGGGGAACTGGAGGCGACGATCTCCGATCTGCGTGATATGGTCGAGCGGGACGCGGAGATTTCATCCAGATATCCGTCCAGATGGATGGCGACCAGGTTGATTGAGAACGATTCCTATGTGAAGGGGCTGTTGGCGGACCGCCCCATATGGAAGGACCTGGAAGCGTATTTGTCGAACATCGACCGGGAGGAGGGTGAGATGGACCTGGCGGACAGCCGCTACACCGTCATCGATGAGGTGGTGGCGCTGAGCTGCAAGAGATGCAAGCCCAAGCGTTCCGTCTCGGACAGCATGGACCGGGTCCTGGTGCACAGGTACCTGGGCATTCCCATATTCCTTATACTGCTATGGGGGGCGTTCGAGCTGACCTTCTCCGCCGCCGCCCCCTTCATGGACCTCATCGATGCGGGCTTCGCGGAGCTGGGGGATTGGGTGGCGGGCAACGTGCGACCGGAATGGCTGGCATCCTTGCTGGCGGACGGCGTGATCGGCGGCGTGGGTTCGGTGCTGATATTCCTTCCTAACATCGTGATCATGTTCATGATACTGGGCATCCTGGAGGACTCCGGATATATGGCCAGGGTCGCTTTCCTGATGGATCGGCTGATGAGCCGCGTGGGCCTGCAGGGGAAGTCTGCCATCCCCCTGATCATGGGCTTCGGATGCAACCTGCCGGCCATAATGGCCACCCGCTCCATAGAGGACCGCAAGGACCGCCTGATCACGATAATGGTCACCCCTTTCATGTCCTGCAGCGCCCGGCTGCCGGTGTACATACTGTTCGCCGGGGCGTTCTTCAGCCACATGGCCGGGACCATCGTATTCATGATGTACATGATCGGGATCGCCGCGGCCATATTCACTGCCATGGCATTGCGCGCGTTCGTGTTCAAGGGCGAGCCCTCGGCGTTCATAATGGAGCTGCCCCCGTACCGGCTGCCCACGACCAGATCGGTCGGCGTGCACACATGGGACAGGGCGTTCTTGTACGTCAAGAAGGCTGGCACCATCATCCTGCTCGGTGTGGTGGCCATATGGGCCCTCGCCTCCCTGCCCTTCGGAGTGGAATACGGGAGCGAGGCGAGCTGGATAGGTGCTATCGGTAAGGTCATCGAGCCGCTGGTCGAGCCGCTCGGGTTCGATTGGCGCATAGCGGTGGCCCTGCTCTTCGGTTTCGTGGCCAAGGAGATCATCGTGGGAGGCCTGATGACCCTTTACGGTGCCGGACAGAACGAGAATGCTCTGACCGACGCCCTGAAGGCGGACGGTTCGCTGAACCAGGTGAACGCCTTCGGGCTGATGACGTTCAGCCTGCTCTACATGCCCTGCGTGGCCACAGCCGGGATCATATGGGGGGAGACAAGGTCCTGGAAGTGGACCATGTTCTCCATCGTGTACGGGATAGTGCTTGCCTACGCGATCGCCCTGCTGATATGGCAGGTAGGGGGGCCGCTGTTCGGTTGAGGTGTTGAAATGAAAGAGGACGACAGTCGTTTGATGTGGTTCGGCGCCTTGCTCGCCGCGGCGTACCTGGTGTTCGGCACCTTAGAGGTGCTGGGCGGTATCGGTTACGATGGAGAACGGTTGGGAGACCTGTACGTTCAGGGCGGCATCATGGACGGGCTGGTGCTGCTGGTGATCGGGGCGGTATTCGCATTCGGATGGAAGGAAAGGGACGACCCATCGGTGTTTCCGCTGATGGGGATTTCCCTGGGAACCATATTCCTGGTCATATACCTGGTCCTGATGGGAGCGAACCTGCTCAGCCTCCTGATGTTCGGGTCCGAGCATGTGGATGGATGGACGATCGCGGATGGGATGCGGCCGGGAATATACCTCGGCGTGATATCGGCCTTAGGCGGCGTTGTCTGGAGGAAGCGCCTTTCTCTGACCATGCTTAGCCGGGCGGGGGCGTGAGCGCGTGACCTCCCGTTCCTCCATATCAGGCACCAGCTCGTTCAAGGCCATACTGGTGGCCATTCGGAATGGGGCGTGCACCATGTATCGTTTGGCTGAGCTCGCGGGCATGCCCGAGGAGTCGTTGCGAGCGCGGCTTGTGACCATGGAATGCCTTGGGCTGGTGGAGTGGATGCCGGGCCCTGGGCCCGTTCACCGCGGCGGATGTGCGGGATGTCCGGTCTCGCGACGCTGCGACAGGACGTCGCTTTCCGCCTTGCGTATCACGGACAGGGGGCGCAGCATACTGGCATGATGAACCGCGTTATCAAGATGAGCTCTTCCTTCAAACCTTTTTCAAACCTCTTCCCAAACCTCTTTTCCAACGTTCTCGCTGGGATGACCAAAATATCTTTATGTGCCGCTCGGATAATGTGAGACCTCCCATCCCATCTAGGTGAACCGCTTTGACATCTTCCGATAATATTGTTCAAGAGTTGGAGGCAAGGGCGCGGACTTTGCGCCGCCACGTGATCGAAATGGTCCATGCCGCTGGCTCCGGTCATCCTGGTGGCTCGCTCTCCTCCGCGGACATAGTGACCGCCTTGTTCTTCGAGGTCATGGAACATTCCCCCGAACTCGAGAGTTCCCAGGACCGTGACCATTTCATCCTTTCGAAGGGACACGCCGCCCCGGTCTACTACGCCGCACTGGCAGAGAGCGGTTACTTCCCTGTGGAAGAGCTGATCACCCTGCGCCAGCTTCATTCCCGTTTGCAGGGCCACCCTTCCCGGGTGAAGACGCCGGGAGTGGAGATGTCCACGGGTTCGCTGGGACAGGGGCTCAGCGTGGCCAACGGGCTGGCGCTGGCCCTCCGATCGCAGGGACTGGGCCGCACGGTCTACTGCCTGTGCGGGGACGGCGAGATGGCCGAGGGTCAGGTATGGGAGGCGGCCATGTTCGCCTCTCACTACCATCTGGACAACGTCATCGCCATCGTCGACCGCAACGGGCTGCAGATAGACGGCCGTACGGAGGACGTCATGGCCCTGGAGCCCCTGGGGGACAAGTGGAGGGCCTTCGGCTGGAACGTGCTGTTCATGGACGGCAACGACATGTGGCAGGTGCTTGAGACGCTGGAAGAGGCTCGCCGTCACAAGGGATCGCCCACCGTCATCATAGCCAGGACGGTGAAGGGAAAGGGCGTGTCATTCATGGAGAACAACGTCGGCTTCCACGGCAAGGCACCCAACGACAAGGAGTATGAACAGGCCATGCGCGAGCTGGGGGGATCGGCGTGAGCTGGGCTATGGAATCGCAGCGCAAGAACTACGGCAAGGCGCTGGTGGAGCTGGGCAGGACCAGGAAGGACGTGGTCGTCCTGGACGCTGACCTCTCGGGTTCGACGCGCACCGCGGAGTTCGGGAAAACGTTCCCGGACCGCTTCTTCAACTGCGGTATAGCCGAGCAGAACATGATGGGGACGGCCGCCGGCCTCGCCGTCGGGGGAATGACGGTGTTCGCCTCTACCTTCGCGGTGTTCGCAACGGGGCGAGCTTACGATCAGGTACGCCAGTCGATAGCCTATCCCGACCTTGACGTCAAGATAGTCGCTTCGCACGCCGGCATCACCGTGGGAGGCGACGGCGCGTCCCATCAGACCATGGAGGACATCGCCCTGATGAACGCCATACCCAATATGACCGTCATCGTTCCCGCGGACGGGCCGGAGACCTACAGGGCGGTATTGGCCGTGGCGGAAGCCCGTGGTCCCGCCTACATCCGCATGGGAAGGAGCGATGTTCCCATCATCACATCCAAAGATGATGTTTTCAGTATCGGCAAGGCCAGTACGCTAAGGGAGGGGAACGACGTGGCTCTGGTAGGGGTAGGACAGATGGTGGCCCCGTGCCTGCTGGCCGCTGAAGGGCTGAAGGCCAAAGGGATCAACGCCAGGGTCATAAACCTGAGCACCATCAAGCCCTTGGACGTCGAAACGCTGGAGAAGGCCGCTCGGGACTGCGGTTGCGTGGTCACCGCCGAGGAGCATAACATCGTGTCCGGGGTGGGCACCATGGTCGCCGCGGCGCTCGCGGAAAGGTACCCGACGCCCATGGAGAGAGTGGCCATGCAGGACGTGTTCGGGCAGTCCGGGGAGAGCGACGAGCTGATGAGGGAGTACGGACTGAGCGAAAAGGAAGTTATAGCCGCCGCCATCAAGGTCACGGAGAGAAGGAAATGAAGATATTCATCGACACAGCCAATATAGAGCAGATCAAAGAGGTCAATTCTTGGGGCATCCTGGATGGGGTCACCACCAACCCCAGCCTCGTCGCCAAGGAGAACAGGGACCTGGCCGCCATCGTCAACGACATATGCCAGGTAGTGGACGGGCCGATCAGTGTTGAGGTCATAAGCCTCAGGTCCGACGAGATGTTCACCGAGGGGATGAAGCTGGCAGCGGTCAACGATAACATCGTGATCAAGGTCCCCATGACGGAGGAGGGTTTGAAGGCCACCAAGCTGCTCTCGAACGAGGGTGTTGCGGTCAACATGACCCTGATATTCTCGGCAAACCAGGCGCTCCTGGCGGCCAAGGCCGGCGCTCGTTACGTCTCTCCATTCGTTGGCAGGCTGGACGATATCGGGCAGGACGGCATGGGCCTGGTCTCCGAAATAATGGACATACTGGATAACTACGATTACGACACGGAGGTCATAGTGGCCAGTGTGCGCGACCCCATACACGTGACCGACGCCGCCCGCATGGGCGCGCACATCGCCACCATTCCCTTCGACGTGCTCAGGAAGATGTTCAAGCACCCCCTGACCGACATCGGGATAGAGCGTTTCCTGAAGGACTGGGAGAAGGTCTCCAAGCAGTAGGATGCTTGGCAAACCCCTTAACTATCATCATTTTTCATAGGGCGAGAACCTTGAAGAACGCGTCCCCGGTCGGAAAAAGGACGAAGTGCGACGTGCTGGTGGTGGGAGGAGGCCCGACGGGCTGCATGGCCGCGGCCGGCATGGCCAGGGAACTTGACGTCAAGGTCCTGGAGGAACATCCCCGATTGGGGGAGCCGGTCCAATGCGCCGGGCTGATCACGCCGAGGGTGGTGGAGATGGCCTCCGCCGAAGACACGGTGCTGAACACCATAGACGGGGCGTACCTGCATTTTCCGGGCGGAAGGGTTATGGAGCTGCAGGGCAACGAGGCGAAGGCGGTGGTTGTGGACCGGGGGGAGTTCGACCGCCGCTGCGCCGCGCTGGCGCGGAAAGCTGGGGCCGAGGTTTTGACCGGAACGAAGGTCGGACCGCTGGAGAGGACCGACGGCGGGCTGCGGGCCATCACCGTTGGCGGGGAATTGGAATGCAGGGCGGTACTGGCCGCCGACGGTTACCGCTCCGGAGCGGCCCGTTCCCTAGGCCTGGGCACGGCCAGGGACCTGGTGCGCGGCATGGAGGTCGACATCAGTTTCCGGGCGGACGACCAGCGCAAGGTGCGGGTTTTCCTGGGTAACGACGTCGCCCCTGGGTTCTTCGCCTGGGCCATACCATGCGGTGAACTGACACGTGTCGGCCTCTGCGTGTCCAGGGACCGGGGGACCCCTCTGGAGCACCTGAACAGGCTGCTGAACGCCCAGGGATGGTCCGGGGCGGAGCGGGTCAGGACATACTCTGGAGCGATACCTTTGGGTTACATCGACCGGACCTACGCCGACCGTGTGCTGGTGGCGGGCGACGCCGCGGGAATGGCCAAGCCCATCAGCGGCGGCGGCCTTTTCACGGGAATGACCGCCGGCAAGCTGGCCGCGCAGACCTTTCTGGAGGCCTTCCGCTCGGGCGACCTTACCGAGAGGGGGCTTCTCAAGTACGAGGAGAGATGGAAGGGGGTCTTCGGAGACGAGCTTCGCAGCTCCTACCGGGTGCGCAAGGTCTTCGTCCGCATGTGCGATCGGGACCTGGACAAGGTCGGTGACCGTCTGGACAATGAACGGGCCAAGGCCGTGCTGGCCACCGGGGACATAGACTTCCCTACCGCCCTGGCCAGGGGACTGGTCCGGGCCTGTCCCTCGCTGCTCGCCATAGCGCCCATGCTGCTTTTCCGGCTGCTGTGGAGGTGAGACGTGCGGGCCTTAGCCGTTCCCAAGGACGAGGCCGACGGGATCAAGGACCGGCTCAACCGGCGACGACAGCTGGACCTTGGATGGAGGCCGGGGAGGAATGGAGACATGGTCCTTCTCCCGCTAGAAGGGCGGAACCCCTTTCCCGAGTACGAAGTGGTGGAGACGGAACTTCTTCCGCAGGACCGCCACCGATCGCCCCAGGAGAGGATCGCCGAGATGCTGGAAATACCCGAAGGGTTGAAGTCGATGCTGCCGGCCAAGTACGAGAGGCTGGGGCACGTGCTGGTCCTTCGCCTGCCGGAACCCCTGCTGCCCTTCCGACGTGAGGTCGCGGAAGCCTACGCCAAGGTCCTGAAGGCCAGGACGGTGCTAGCGGAGAGGGGAGTGATCCGCGAGGTGGAGCGCCGCCCGGACATGGAGGTCCTCTACGGAACGGAGACCGTGACCACCGTCCACGAATCCGGCATCAGGTACCGACTGGACCCAACCAAGGTCATGTTCTCCTCTGGCAATTTCGACGAGAAGCTGCGCATGGCCTCCCTTGACTGCCGGGGAGAGACCGTGGTGGACATGTTCGCGGGCATCGGCTATTTCACCTTGCCCCTGGCGGCAAAGGCCGGGGCTGACCGGGTCATAGCTTGCGAGATCAACCCGGAGGCAGTGCGCTTCCTCAGGGAGAACGTCGAACTGAACCGGGTGGGTGACAGGGTATCGATATTCGAGGGCGATAACCGTGACCTTCCGGGGGAGGGTTTCGCGGACCGGGTGGTAATGGGCTATGTGAACGTCACTTGGCAGTTCCTGCCCAAGGCATTCTCGCTGGTCAGGAAGGGCGGCGTGGTCCATTACCAGGACACCTGCTCCATCGACAGCATCCCGGACCGCCTGATCGAGAAAGTGAGAGTTGGGAGCGGGGGGCGGCCCTTTGAGATCATCGGGGTCCGGGAGATCAAGGCCTATGCCCCCTCCATATCCCACATGGTAGTGGACGTCAGGGCCCTTTGATCGCGGTCTCCCCGGAACCGGATTCCTGGAGCAACCTGACCAGCGCTTTGTGGTAGTCCTCCCCGCCCGCCCTGGTCATCTCCAGGGCCTGGGCTGCAAGATGCTCCCCCGACTCCCGCTCCTCCTTGGAGAACTGCCATTTGTTCTGCTGCGACTCGCCCGCCGCCTCCAGGAAGGCGTAGCAGATCGCCCGGCGCATGTGTACCTTCTCCGTTCTTTCCACCAGGCGGAGAAGGGTGGCCGGGCCGCCGGCGCGGAAGGCCCGCGCCAGCCCGTCGGCCAGTTGCCCAACTGGCCCCAGCTGGGAATAGCTGGGAATGCTTCTCAAGGCCTCCCTCTCCCTGACCACCCTTCCGGCCTCGGCCAGCATCTGGCCCGGGGTGAGGTCCTTCATGGCCAGGACGGCCTCCGTCGTGGCCGGGTCCGCCACCGCGGCCAGCATGACGTTGGCATGCGCGCTCCACAGCTCGCCGATCACCTTGCCGGCCTGGTTCTGGTCAGAGACGATGGGCACGTTCAGCGACAGGACCGCCCGCAGCGCGGTCCTCTCCAGATCGTTGCCCTTGAGGGCGTTGAGGAAGGCCTCCCCATCCTTTCCATAGCATTCCTGGCCGAGTATGTAGACCTGGCCCCGGGAGCGCATCCACTCACCCTTGGCCTTGACATGCTCGGCTATGAGACCGGCATCGTCCAGCTCGCCCTCCAGATACCTCTTTATCAGAGCGGGAGGTGTGGAGAACTCTCCCTGGCATTCCGGGCGGTCCCCCCCGTAGCGGTGCTCCACGCTGACGATCAGATCGTCATAGGGATCGGAGGCGGCCACCCTGGCCATCAGATGCTGGGCCGTGTTGACGTCCGATGCGCATTCCGCGCACACCCGGACCTCTCTGTTGGCCGAGGACCATCTGATGCGCACGGTCGGGCGATCGTGGCCGCAGCTGCCTTCGGTGATGCGGTAGGGAAGATTGTCCATCATCTCCTTGACATACTCGGCTGGAGCCTTGGGGCCCGACACCGAGGCGTACAGGCCCTTCTCCGTGGAATATATGTGCAGGCGGCCCTGCCGGGCCATGTCCCAGTAGGCGAGCAGGCGCAGGTCGGGATCGTCGAAGTGCTGCAGCCCGATCAGCTTCTCCCGGTCCACCGTTCCCCTGATGGCGAAGGAGACGGGGCCGTTAGGCAGATTGGCGGTGGTTAGATAGGGCAGCTTTCCCGAGGCGGACAGCGATAGGGCCGCCGCGTAGGCGCGAACGAAATGGTCCCCCTTGCCGGCCAGCCTGATAAGCTTCTCTGGGTCGTCCCGGAACCTCTGTACCTTGGACAGTGCTTTCTCCATGCGAGCGAACGGGGATCTCCCCACCTCCTCCAGTAGCTTTGGAACGACCAGCGAGGGATCGTCCGCCAGCCGTTGAGAGGTGGCTAGCATCTCCTTCTCCATGTTCTTTGGTGTCTTCTTTATGCCGCGGAAACGGGCCCGGGAAGGCATGAGCCCCCATCCTCTCGCCTCCCATTAAATCATTCGCCGCCGCTAGTTAATTATGCCACCGCCGCCATTCATTAAATGACGAGGGATGGGTTGAACAGAGAGTATGCCGAAGGGTACCTGAAGGGTTACGAGGAAGGACTGCGAGAGGCCTTGGAGAACCTCATAGCCATGACCTGCCGCAAGAGCTACACTAGCACGGAGATCCAGCTCTTGGCCAAGAACCAGAGGGTGACGGTCCCGAAGAGGACGGCCTTGAAGAAGGGCGAGCTGGAGCGCCTGCTCGGGATCGACCTCGACGAGAAGGAGGAGACCGCCCTGGAACCTCACCAGGAGGCCGCTCCAGGCAAGACCATGCTGATCAAGGGAGAGGGGAACCCTGAGGCCATGGCAGACTTCCGCGACCTTGTGAGGGCCGGATGGGAGGGGCTGTGCATATCCCGCATGTGCCCGCGGGACGTCAGGCAGTTCGTCGGAAGGGAATGCACGGTGCTCTGGCTCACCAAGGCCGATCCCATGGCAGGGGACCAGGACCGTGACGAGTACCTGCTCCCCACCGAGACTGCGAAGATGCAGACCTGCATCCGCAATTTTCTGAACAGGAACAAGGGAAGACCATCAGTGATCTTGCTGGATGGCATGACCTATATCATCACCAACACCGACTTCCGCTCATTCCTCAAGATAGCTCAGAAGCTGAAGGACGATGTGTACCAGGCGCGTTCGCTCCTTCTCCTTCCCTATGAGCCGAAGAACCTCCCGGAAAGCGAGGTGAACCTGTTGATAAACGAGATGTCCTAAGGCCTGCTGAGCGATATCCTGATGGACGACACGTTCAGGGGGTTCCCGTCCACGCCAGGGAGCACCTCGGTGACTATGTTGATATCGCCCATCCTTAGCTCGCCCTTCGCCCGGTCCATGGTTATCAGCGCCACGTCCACCGCCTTGCTGATGGATCTTCCGCGGGCCTGTATGAGCACGCTGGAACCTCCTTCCTCCAATCTCTTCACGGCTGCCAGGACGTAGTTCATCATAGGCTTCTGCCCGATGTATATGACGTTGGTGTCGTTCATGTAGATCCCTTTCGATCGCACCGTTGGACCAACAAAGATACACTATGGTATTGACGATTTTGGTACGCCCTTCGAACTGACGCTAATAACGGGACTAGGCGGCCTGGACACCAACGGGGGCCCTTAGCCGGATCTCGATGGACGAAACGTTCGTCAGCTCCCCGTTATCACCTTCCAGAACCTCCGTCCTGATATCGATCCCCTCAATGGTGCATTCCTTCAAAAAGCGGTCTTGGAGGATGAGGGCGACATCGACCGCCTTGCTGATGGACATGCCGCGGGCCTTGATGGTCAAGCAGCCCATATCCACGATCTTAGGCACAGCGGTGAGCACATAGCTCATGATCGGCTTCTTGCCGATGTAAAGTACTTTTCCCTCGAACATCTCCCCAAGGAACATTTGATTCCTGGCAATGTATATTAATTTTCGTACCGCGCGCCCTGCTAGCTCGAACGAGGGCAGGCGCAACGCGTTCCGGGCTTGAAACTGGGGCGTGTTCAGGAACCTTGAAAGAGGAGCGGGCACGAGAATGGCGCGGTCCCGCGCGCTCGTCCCTCGTAGGCAGAGGGAAAAAATATACTTAGGCTGAACGTAGATAGTGTGAACGGGATGTGTGGACAGCCCTAGGTGGAACAGCTATGCCGGATAAAGAGGTCAATCTTACAAGAGAGGAGATGGAGGACATGGCCAAGGAGGCCATCACCATATGGTGGAGCACCGTGGTGCAGGCCGTGGTCATCAGCAGCAATTCGCCGGAGACGAGGGAGATACTGCACAACTTCCTGTCCTCCATCGTCACCGAGATGGTCAAGACACAGGGCCCCAAGAAGACCATGGAGCTTATGGGACCGATAATGAGGGCGGGAGGCAAGAAGGCTGCCGTGAGGGCCTTGGAGGAACACGAGATACTGGATAGGGATGGTATCGCCATCTCCTCGCTCATCGACCTGTGGGAGGGAGCGTTGGGCGTGCGCGGGGAGATCGTGGAGAAGAGCGACATAAGCGTGGTGAAGGTGGCCAAGCAATGCCCGTTCGCCAACAATCCACCGGAGCTGTGCAATCTCTTCGGTTACTTCGTGGACGGCTTCTGCGAGGTGATCAATCCCGATTACGGCTGGTGCCAGACCCACAAGATGACCGATGGGGACATGGAGTGCCGGTGGGTCTGCAAGAAGGAGGGCTGAGGTAGCCAGTGGGCGACAACGCCAGGGTAGCGTCGGTGCTGGAGGAGGTGGCCGACCTCCTGGAACTGAAGGAAGATTCCTTCTTTCAGGTCAGAGCGTACCGCAGGGCGGCCAGGGAGATATCCGCGCTGACCGGGGACATAAGGGACCTGTATGTCAGGGGGCACCTTGACCAGGTCCCGGGCGTTGGCAAGGCCATACGGGACAAGGTCATAGAGGTACTGCGTACCGGCGAGCTGCAATATCTCAAGGACCTGCAAAATGAGTTCCCGGCGGGCCTGCTGCAGGTCATGCAGGTCCCGGACATAGGCCCGAAGACCGCTGGACGACTGTACAAGGAGCTGAGGGTGACAAATCTCCAGGACCTCAGGGCGGCGGCCGAGCAGCATCGCATCAGAATGCTCAAGGGATTCGGCGAGAGGACCGAGTATAACATTTTGAAGGGGATAAGGTACCTTGAGTCACGGCAGGGGCGCATGCTTCTCGGTTACGCTTACCCCCGCGGAAAGGCCCTGGAGGAGCATATGCGCGAGCGGGGTTTCGACCTGGTCAGCCTGGGGGGGAGCCTGCGCCGGATGAAGGAGACCATAGGGGACATAGACATCCTTGTCGGCAGTTCCGAGGCGGAGCGGGCCATGGATACCTTCGTCTCCTATCCACTGACGGCCGAGGTCCTGCTGAGGGGGGAGACCAAGACCTCTATAAGATCGCAGGACGGGGTGCAGGTGGACATGAGGGTGGTCGCGCCCTCCTCCTTCGGGGCGGCGCTGCAGTACTTCACGGGTTCCAAGGAGCACAACGTCAAGGTGAGGACATTGGCCAATGAACTGGGGTACAAGGTCAACGAGTACGGCGTGTTCAGGTCGTCCGACGGAGAGAAGGTGGCAGGGGAGACCGAGGAGGACGTGTACGATGCCCTGGGAATGCAGTGGGTCCCCCCGGAGATGAGGGAGGACCGCGGCGAGGTGGAACTGGCCAGGAAGGGACAGGTGCCCCGGGCGGTCACCCTTTCCGATATTTGCGGGGACCTGCACACCCATTCCGAGGCCAGCGACGGTGTGGACACGGTGGAGGCCATGGCCGCGGCGGCCGAGGCCCTCGGCTACGAGTACCTGGCGATAACGGACCACAGCCGGTCGCTGACCGTAGGGAACGGGCTGAGCGCGGAGAGGCTGCTGGAGAGCATGGAGCATGTACGCCGGGTGAACGAGGACCGCCCGGGAATACACCTGCTGATCGGCACGGAGGTGGAGATAGACGAGAGAGGAGGACTGGACTACCCGCCCAAGCTGCTGGAGGACCTGGACATAGTGGTGGCGGCCGTGCATTCCCGGTTCAAGATGGCCCCGGAGGACATGACCGAGCGCCTGGTGACCGCCGTGTCGAACGAGAACGTGAACGTTCTGGCCCACCCCACCGGGCGCATAATCGGGGAAAGGGAGGGTTATTCCTTCGACATGGAGAGGGTCATGCAGGCGGCCAAGGACAACGGCGTGGCGATGGAGGTGAACGCCTTCCCCGAGCGCCTGGACCTGAGCGACCTGCACTGCGCCATGGCCAGGGAGAGAGGCGTTGCCATCAGCATTAACTCGGACGCCCACAACGTGAGGCAGCTGGACCACATGCGCTACGGGGTGGCCACGGCCAAGCGGGGGTGGGTGCCGCCGGAAATGGTGCTCAACGCCCTGCCCTGGGAGGCGCTGCGGAAGCATCTGGACATCTGAACCCGGGCAGGTAACGTTTATCAATACGTAGCAACGATACTCACAGGATGTCGGCCGAGGATGTGGCGGGGCGCATTCGCTCCATGGAGATACGCGGCGCGGCGGAGATAGCCAGGCGGGCCGCCATCGCCATCAGGGAAGAGGCGGAGGCCTATCAGGGGAAAGATATCAAGGAACTTCGCTCGCTCGTGGAGCGCTCCCGCGACCTGCTCATCGCCTCCCGGCCCACCGCCATATCTCTCTGGAACGGCGTGCAGTACGTTTTCAAGGACACCTCGCGCATAACCTCGGCCGAGGATTACCGGGCCAAGGTAATGGATAACGCGGACCGGTTCGTCAAGCGCTCCAATAACGCGCTGAAGACCATCGGGAAGCATGGCGCCAACCGCATAAGGGACGGGGACAAGGTCCTTACCCATTGCAACAGCAAGGCCGCCATCACGGTGATGGCCGAGGCATGGGCCCAGGGAAAGCGGTTCGAGGCCTTTTGCACCGAATCCCGGCCCTGGCGCCAAGGCGTGCTAACAGCCAACGACCTGGCCAAGATCGGCATACCGGCGACCATGATAATAGATTCCGCCGTGCGCTACGTCATGAAGGACCTGGACCTTGTGCTGGTGGGGGCGGATACCATCGCCTCCAACGGGGCGGTCATCAACAAGATAGGTACCTCACAGGTGGCCTTGGCGGCCGATGAGGCCCGGGTGCCGTTCACTGTATGCGCGGAGACGTTCAAGTTCTCCCCGCGCACCATATACGGGGAGATGGTGAAGATCGAGGAGAGGGACGCCACCGAGATTGTCGGTCCCGGCGAGGTGCCACCGGAGGTAAGGATATTCAACCCGGTCTTCGACGCCACTCCGCCGGAGTACATAGACTCCATCGTCACCGAGATAGGGGTCATACCGCCCTACGCTGCCTACCAGGTCATAGTGAAGGAGCTGGGTTACGAGTTCATGTTCAACGAGGATTGATCAAATGGAATACGAAGAGAGATACCTACATCTGGACGAGGCGATAGACATTGACTCGCACGTCATATGCAAGTACAAGGTCGGCACCGACCTTAAGATGACCACCGCTGCGGCGGCCATCGCCACCGAGCAGTCCACTGGGACCTGGACGAAGCTATCCACCCTGAAGGAGGACAATTTCCTGAAGAGGAGCGGGAAGGTGACGGCCATCGAGGGCGACGTGGCGACCATCGCCTATCCGGTGGAGGACTTCTCCCTGGACATAGGCGGCGTCCCGCAGATCCTGAGCATAATCGCCGGCAACCTGTTCGGACTCGACGCGCTGCACTCCGTGCGCCTGGAGGATGTTGTCTTCCCGAAGTGCATGCTCAAGGAGTTCAAGGGGCCCAAGTTCGGGATAGACGGAATGCGCTCCATGCTGAAAAGGCCGAACAAGCCCCTGGTTGGCACGATAGTCAAGCCGAAGATCGGGCTATCGCCGAAGGAGACCGCCGAGTACGTCTACGAGGCGGGCATGGGCGGCCTGACCAACGGAAAGGACGACGAGACGCTCAGCAACCAGAGTTTCTGCCCCATGGACGAGCGCGTCGTGGAGATAGCCGAGGCCTTGGACCGGGTGAAGAGCGAGACCGGCCACGTCATGATGCACGCCATTAATGTCAGTACCAACGGGCATCAGGTATTGGAGGTGGCCGAGAGGGCGCAGGAGCTTGGCGCCACCGAACTGATGGTGGACGTCCTGACCTGCGGATTCGGGGCGATCCAGGTACTGGCCGAGGACCCCTCGATAAAGCTGCCGATACACGTGCACCGCACCATGCACGGAGCCATGACCAGGAAACCGGACCACGGCATCAACATGAAGGTTTTCGCCACCCTGGCCAGGATGGTGGGGGGTGACGCGCTGCATGTCGGGACCTTCGGCGTGGGCAAGATGAAGGGGGCGGCGCATGAGGACCTGGCGAACAGGGACATGTGCCTGACCGATGCCATGCCTTACAAGAGGACCATGCCCGTTGCCTCCGGCGGTGTGCACCCGGGAATGATCAAGAAGTTCGTGGATATCGCCGGAACGGAACTGCAGATCCAGGCCGGAGGGGGCGTCTCCGGGCACCCGTTCGGGGTTCGCGGAGGTGCCAAGGCCATGGCGCAGGCGGTGGACTCGGCGGCGGCCGGCATCGAGCTTGACGTGTATGCCAAGGACCACCCCGAGCTGGCCGAGGCCCTGAGAAAGTGGGGTATGGCATGAAGCTCAAGGCGAAGTACGTGGACGTGGACACCGGTGAGGTGACCGCGCTACTGCACGATGACGACTGCGCCGAGCTGGGACTGCGCGAGAGGGAGCGCGTTAAGCTCTCGATGAACGGTAAGGTCGCAGTGGCCATTGTGACCACCAGCGACACCGTGATCAAGCGGGGGGAGATCGGGCTCCTGGGAACGTCCCAGGACATCCTGGAGTCCGTCGACGGCGACCTGGTGGAGGTCTCCATGACCAAGAAGCCCGAGTCGGTGGAGTTCATCAAGAAGAAGATGAACGGCCACGAGCTGAGCACGGAGGAGATCAACACCATCATCAACGATATCTCGTCCAGGTCGCTGTCCAACATCGAGCTTTCCGCGTACGTCACGTCGCTGTACATCAACGGCATGAACATGCGGGAGACCGCCGACCTCACCAAGGCCATGGTGGCCGGGGGGGAGATAATCAGTTTCAACGACGGACCGATCTACGACCATCATAGCATAGGGGGATGCCCCGGGAACAAGATCACCCTGCTGGTGGTTCCGATCATGGCCGCCGCCGGGTGCAAGATGCCCAAGACATCATCCAGGGCCATCAGCAGCGCCGCTGGCACGTCTGACATCGTTGAGACGTTCGCCAACGTGGCCATGTCCCCTGCCGAGCTCAAGGAGATAACGGAGAGGGTGGGAGGGGTCCTAGCGTGGGGAGGGTCTCTGAACCTGGCCCCGGCGGACGACCTGATCATAAAGGCCGAGTACCCGCTTGGAATAGACCCGCACGCCCAGCTGCTGGCATCGGTCATGGCCAAGAAGAAGGCGGTGGGAGCGGACTACCTGGTGATAGACATCCCCATGGGCGAGGGCACCAAGGTCCACACCATGGACGAGGCGAAGGGTTACGCCCGGGACTTCATTCAGCTGGGAGAGGAACTGGGCATCCGGGTGGAATGCGCCATCACCTACGGCGGGCAGCCGTTGGGACGAGCGATCGGTCCGGCCCTGGAGTCCATAGAGGCCATATCCATACTGGAGGGGGCCGACGGGCCGAACAGCGTGATCGAGAAGACTCTCAGCATGTGCGGCATGCTCTTCGAGATGGGAGGCGAGTACCAGGGAATTGAAAAGGCCAGGCAGATGCTGAGGTCCGGAAAGGCCCTGAAGAAGTTCCAGGAGATAGTGGAGGCCCAGGGCGGGAAGCCGGGGTTAACCTCCAAGGACATCGCCGTGGGGCAGTACAGCGTGGACGTCATCGCCAAGCAGAGCGGGTATGTGGGGCAGATACTGAACAAGCCTCTGGTCCGTGTGGCCCGCACTGCGGGCTCGCCGAAGGACAAGGGCGCCGGACTGGTCCTCAGCAAGAAGGGCGGCAACAAGGTGGACAAGGGCGAGACCATCTTCACGATATACGCGGAGCATGAGTGGAAGCTGCAGGAGGCCCTCAAACTGGCAATAAGGCTGGAGCCTGTGCAGATACAGGGAATGATCCTGGCCCGGGTGCCGGCCTTCTCAAGGATCGCCCTCTGAAACCCTCTATGTAAAAGTGGCCTGACCGGCCACTCCTTTAATCCTTTTCTTTCCTCTTCATATTTTCGTCACCGCATATTCCTACCGGAGGTAGGGGCATGAGAGTCGGACAAACCTCTATTCGCGGTTCTCCCGCACTATGGTCGCTCCGTCCAGATGTCAGGACCTGCCCCAATCCCTTTCTCGCGCTTCACGCCGCAGGTTTCAGCACGGGGTTGAATCCATGACTGTGATACGTTTCTCCGGTCAACATCATCCAGTAGATGATGTGCAGCAGCTTGCGAGCTGCTGCCATCGCCGCTTTCTGTTTCCCCCGTTTTCTGGCGATCTTGTCATAGAACCGG
>JAAYDU010000060.1 GCA_012729095.1 Methanobacteriota archaeon
CCGACGTTCTCCAGGACCATCAGGGCCTGCACGATGCACTTGGACGTGTCGATCATGCTCGTGGCCGAGGTCGCCTGGATGTATGTGGGGGCGCTGGTGATCTCCTTGCCCTCGCTGTCCGTGGTGGACAGCTTGATGCCGATGGTGAAGGTCATGCTCAAGCCCCCTTCGGCGGGAACTCGGTGCCGTCCTTGCGTCGGTTGTCCTTGCACTTCGGGCAGTAGCTGTACTCGACGCCTTTCTGCGACGTCTTGGGTTCGACCTGGGTCCCGCACTTGATGCACTTGATCACTGGCGCGTTGGCCGGGGCCTTGCTCCCGTCGATGGTGTTCTGTCCGGAGGGCTTCGGCTGCTCCTTCGGGGCCTCCGGAGCCGGTCCTTCCCATTGCTTCCTCTTCGCCAGGATGGCCTGCCTGAGCTGATCCACGCGCGCTCCGGCGTCGTCCAGCTGGGACTGCGCCAGGGGCATGGAGTCAATCTCCGCGCTCATCTCGATGCTCTCGTTGTAGATCGAGCCATCGGCCTGGATGCTGGCCTTGTAGGATACCGTGCGAATCATGGACACCTAGGCCACCTCTTCGAAGGAGCGGTACTGCGCCAGGTTGACAACACAATCCTTGCAGCTCTCGATCGCGTAGACCGTCGCCTTATACGTGGCCGCAGCCGCCATGGCTATGCGGAGCGTCGTGTACGTCCCCAGGACCTCCTGGTCCCTCGCCACAAGATATTTCCGGACCGATGGTCCGGCCGGTTCTTTCGTTTCCATTTTCGCCAACTCCATGAGGGCGTCGCCCTCGTACCTAGCAATGCATTATGTAATATTTAAAACTTACAAAGTTAGGAAGATTGGTATTTAGCAACCTATAAATTTAATAACCCGTGAGAGCATGAGGTAGGTGGAGTTGGCACCTTTGGGATGCACAGAAAAAAGCAAATGGGACACGCTGGCTGTTGAAAACGAGGCCGGAAAAAACGGTCTAGATGGATTTTGGTATTACCGTAATACCGGTAGTAATACGGTATTACCAATACTCACTCACTCACTTTTCTCGGAACGGAGGGCGAACTGATGGCTCGCCCCCGCAAGGACGCAAAACATTCCAAGCATTGTGTGTCCTTGTCTCCCGAATCTCAGGAGATCATCGAGCGCGGAGGATTCCAGACGAACCTGTCCGCGTTCATTGATGGGCTAATCAGGCACACATCTTCGGACAGCCCGATCATAATGGGGATTAGGATCGAGCGGCTTTCCAAGGACATCGCCATGACCGAGGAGAAGCTTCTCTCCCTTCGGACAGAGCGGGATGTCCTCCAGGCACAGCTCAATCTCTACAGGCAGCGCGGAGCCTCCGAAGATCAGAAGCGCGACGACGCCAGGATGGAGCTGCTCCGCAAGTGGGACGCCACGATTGCCAAGGACTCCCTTCGTGGATCTTCTCAGTTCGCTGGCTGGCTCTCAGGGCCGGCCAATATCCATCTGATCAGAGACGCCGGGTTCCAGCTGGCGGACGAGGTCGTCGACTGGTGCAAGGCAGAGGCCAGGAGGCGGTGATCATGGTCCTGACCAGGGCAATTCGTGACTGGTTAGCTTCCCTGCCGAGGGACCGTGAGTTCAGTCTGGAGTGGGCATACAACCGGCTCCTCGATGACTACCCACGATACGCCGTCGACCGCTCCCGGGCGTCCAGGGCGATCAATCAGACCAAGCTGTTCGACACCTGGAAGGATGGCAAGGTTCGGATGTTCAAGTACAGGGGGAAGGCGTGATGGACTCCATCACCTTCACCGTCGCCGGCGTCCCCATCCCCCAAGGGAGCACCAGGGCCTTCGTGGTC
>JAAYDU010000061.1 GCA_012729095.1 Methanobacteriota archaeon
CGGCGCCGGCCGCCGCAAGGGAGTGGGCCAGGTTGTACACGAACGAGTCGTAGTTGTCCACGACCAGGACCTTGGGGCTCATGCTCCCCCCTCGCACAGCTGAAGGGAGCGGTGCATGGCGCCCAGCTTCCCCTGGCATTCCCGGAACTCCTTGTCAGGCCGCGAATCCGTCACTATGCCCGCCCCGGCCTGCAGGTAGATGCGGTCCCCGTTAACGAAGGCGGAGCGTATGGTTATGGCGGTGTCCATGTCCCCGCTGTCGGAGATGTAGCCGACCGCCCCGGCGTAGGGCCCCCTGCCCCTGCCCTCCAGGGACTCGATCAGTTTCATGGCCCGGTGCTTGGGCGCCCCGCTGACCGTGCCCGCCGGGAACACCGCGCCCAGGGCGTCCAGGGAGTCAACGTCCCGGCGGAGCACGCCGCGCACCCGCGATACCATGTGCTGCACGTGGCTGTACTCCTCCACCCTCATCAGGTCCGCCACCTCCACAGTGCCGTACTCGCAAACCTTGCCCAGGTCGTTCCTGGCCAGGTCCACCAGCATCATGTGCTCCGCCCTTTCCTTCCGGTCGGAGAGCATGGAGCTGCGGTTCGCCATCCTTTCCCGGAGGTCCGAGCCGAGGGGGCAAGTGCCCGCTATGGGGTATGTTATGGCCTCCCTGCCGCGCACGGTGATCAGGGTCTCCGGGCTGGAACCAAGTACGGCGCGCTCCCCGAAATCCAGGTAGAACATGTAGGGGGAGGGGTTGACCTCGCGGAGGCGGAGGTAGAACTGGAACGGGTCCCCTTCGAAGCGATGTTCCTGGTGGCCGGAAAGGACGACCTGAAAGGCCTCTCCCCCGGAAATACGGTCCCTCAGGTCCGTCACCCCCCTCTCGTAATCGTCCCTCGGCGTTCTGGACACCATCTCCTTCAGAAGGAACGGTCGATGCTCCCCTTCGTTCTCCAGCAGGGGCCGTAGCCCGTCCTCCCCTCGAGGGTGGAAGTGATAGGCCTTGAAGGCCGAGTGGTCGAACACCAGGCCGCTGTCGTACATACCCAGCTCATAGGCCGGGAATCCCCCGTCCCTGACCGCCAGCCCGCTCTCCAAAGAGTTCACCAGGTGATACGAGAAGTATCCTACCAGCCCGCCCATGAAAGGGAAGGGGGAGCGGAGCTTATCGCGTCCTTCCATGGCCTTCCGCACGTCCCGCAGGCCGCTGCCGCTGGAACCGCGGACCACCTCCCGGGGCATCGCCCCCAGGAACGAGTAGGCCACGGTCCTGGAGCATCCCTCCGCGCTCTCCAGCAGGAAGGAGGGCCTCCCGGCGCCTCTTATGCGCGAGTACGCCTCAGCAGGGCCCATTCCCAGGGGCATCTCCTCGAACACTATGTCCGGTGATCCGTTCATGATATTTCATGCACAATAATGACCATATAAAAGCATTATTGAATTTTATAATACAATATATTATTTACAAGTGCGCGCACAGGGGTATCGGCAAGGCTTCAAAACGCGCCGATCAGGGCGTTAGACGTTACAGCGTGAGCAGTATCTGCACGCCCAGCAGTACCACTATGGCGTTGCCCACCAGGACGGTGATGCCCATGAAGCGCGGCGTCAGGCGGGAACGGGCCACGGCGCCAATGGCCGCCAGCAGGGTCTGCCAGGACACGGAGGCGATGGCCACTCCGGTGACGAAGAGCAGGCAGTCGGCGGTTGTGAAGGACCATGTCGGCCCCTTTCCGATTATCAGCGCCGCGAAGTAGGCCACGGTGAAAGGGTTCAGCAAGGTGATGGCTATGAACTTGGCGTAGACCTTCAGCGCCTCCATCCTGCCGTCCTCCTCAATGTCCTTACCAGGCCTGACCTTGCGGAAGTGCAGCAGTCCAAAGGCGCCCATGGCCACCAGGACAAGGCCGCTGGCCACCTGCAGTTCCAGGGAATAGGGGGAGATGAGCTCGGCGATCGCCGCCCCGGTGAAGACGGCCAGGGCGGCGCAGGAGCAGTCCACGGTGGCCGCGCCCACCCCGGCCACGAAACCCAGCCCGAAACCCTTCTCCAGGGCAAGGTTTACCAATAATATTGATACGGCCCCCAGGGGGATGGCTATGCCGAAACCGGCTATCATTCCTTCCAACAGCGCGCTCATGCCCGGAACATGCCTGGAACGCGGGTATGATAGAAGAACATTGGCGCTCACCTTCGCGGCATCCATGAAAAACGATAATACCGGCCTTGGCGTTCGGTGACCCGGGACTAGGACATGAAGGTCATTGCTTTCAACGGAAGCCCGAGGGTGGGCGGGAACACCCATCACGCATTGCAGGTCGTACTGGACGAGCTGAAGAAGGAAGGGTTCCAGACCGAGCTGGTCGACATCTGCAGGGAGGAACTTAGGCCCTGCCGGGCCTGCGGCAGCTGCGGCAGGAACAAGGACGAAAGGTGCGTGTTGGCCGAGGACCGTCTCAACGAGTACGTGCAGAGGATGAAGGACGCGGACGGCATGATAATCGGCTCCCCGACGTACTTCGGCAACATGACCGCCCAGACCAAGGCCTTCGTGGACCGGGCCTTCTACGTGGCCAGGTCCAACGGGGACATGTTCCGGCGCAAGGTGGGGGCAGCCGTGGCCGTCAACCGCCGGGCCGGCGCTCTGGACACCTTCGACGAGATCAACAAGCTCTTCCTGATCAGCCAGATGATAGTTCCGGGCAGCAGCTACTGGAACACCGTGACCGCCCTCAAGCCCGGCGAGGCCTCCCTGGACGAGGAGGGAATGAGGACGCTCAGGACGCTGGGAAGGAACATGTCATGGCTGCTCAAGAAGCTGGGATGAGATGGAGGGCGAGATAGGCCTGCTCCACGTCTACACCGGCGATGGAAAGGGAAAGACGACGGCGGCCCTGGGCATGTGCGCCAGGGCCGTGGGGCACGGGTACCGGGCGCTAGTGGTCCAGTTCATGAAGACCGGCGGGACCTACGGGGAGAACTTCCTCCGCCTGCCGGGTCTGGAGGTGGTCCCCTCCGGCCACGACTGCCTCGTGTTCTCGGACAAGGTCACCCAGGCAGACCTGGACAAGGCGGCGGAAGGGTTGCGCCTGGCCGGGGAGGCCATGCGCTCGGGTAAGTACCGGATGGTCGTTCTTGACGAGGTGAGCGTGGCCATCAAGTTCAGGCTGCTGGACGTCAATGACGTGGTCAGCGCCGTTAACGGGAGGGCCGAAGGCGTGGAGGCGGTGATCACCGGAAGGTACGCCCCGCCCGAGCTGCTGGAGATGGCCGATTACATAAGCGAGGTCAAAGCAGTCAGGCATCCTTACGAGAAAGGGCTGACATCAAGGAAGGGCGTCGACCGCTGATCCCACGCGCACGATCGGGAAGCAGCCCCATGTGAAATGTTCTATGACCGGTGATCGACCACGCGCTGCAGGCGCTCCATTGGAACCGCGGCGCGCGTGACCGCGGGCGCCAAGACCTGCGCATCACCGGTCCTGCGGTCGGCCTGGCCTTTACTTAGAATAGCTCGTCCAGCTCCTTCATTGTCAAGCGCAGCTGTATCACGTCGCCCACCACGGCCACCAGGTCGGTGGACACGTTGATGATCAACGGCTTGAAAAGCTTCTTCTTCATGTGCAGTTCCTTAGCGGCGTCCTTGCTCACGTTCACAAGTATGTGCAGCACCGTCCACTTCTCGGTGTCGATGGTGCTGCCATGAAGGACGCCAAGCTCCCGACCGTCCTTGCTTATGACCCTCTTCCTGTCCACGCTACTGAGTTCCATAGCCGATAACCCCGTCCAACATGATTATGTGCGGAGATAAGGATTTCCTCATTTGACGATGGCCATGATAACGGCTACCGTGAGGAAGGCCAGCCCGGCCAGAAGCCAACTTCCGGTGAACATGAGCACGAATATGGCCGCCATGATGGCCGGGAAGAACCTTATCAGGCTTCCGACCAGCACCACCAGGACCACGATGCCGATGATCACCAGCAGAAGGGGAATGGCCATAACGAGCAGTTCAATGATCATCCCGCTTCCATGCCGCTCTCCTGTGAAGTATTTTGCGCCCTTCCCGCATTCCCGCGCAGAAGCCTTTAATGAGGCGATTGTCGATTAGTGAACCCGATGGGAAGTGATTGGGAACAGGAGTACCGGTCCAAGGTACTGACCGCCGAGGAGGCGGTGCTGAAGATAGGTCCGGGGCGGACGGTGTTCGTTGGCACGGCCTGCGGGGAGCCGCAGGCTCTGGTGAAGGCGCTGCTGTCCAAATCCTACGCCATGATCGACAGCGAGGTGATCCAGACGCTCTCCCTGGGCCTCACTTTCTACGCCGAGGACCAGTTCCGGGACCAGTTCCGCCTGAACGCCTTCTTCATCGGTCCCAACGTCCGGGGGGCGGTGAACGAGGGGAAGGCCGATTACACGCCGGTCAACCTTTCGGACATCGAGAAGCTCTTCTCCAGCGGGCTGAAGCCGGTGGACGTGGCGCTGATACAGGTGTCCCCGCCGGATGACGAGGGGTACTGCAACCTGGGGGTGTCTGTGGACATAACCATGTCCGCGGCCATGCATGCGGATGTGGTCATAGCGGAGGTCAACCCCAACATGCCCCGCCTGGGCGGGGACAGCCGGCTGCACATCAGGGAGATAGACCACGTGGTGGAGAACGACCAGCCCATACTGGAGTTCATCGGGGACGAGGAGGCGTCCCGGGTCGCCCCGCGCATAGGGAAGAACGTTGCCGAACTGATCCCAGACGGGGCGACGATACAGATAGGATACGGCAGCGTGCCGGACGCCATCCTTACGTATCTGGACGAGAAGAAGGACCTCGGCATCCACACCGAGATGTTCTCCGACGGTATCATAGACCTGGTCGAAAAAGGGGTGATCACCGGCAAGAGGAAGGGCTTTCACGATGGAAAGATAGTCTCATCCTTCTGCATGGGCAGCAAGCGCCTCTTCGATTTCATCGATGGCAACGAGATGTTCGAGATGTACCCGTCCTCGTACACGAACGATCCGTGCAACATCTCCCGCAACCGCAACATGATCGCCATCAATTCGGCCCTGGAGGTCGATCTCACCGGCCAGGTGTGCACGGACCAGATAGGCCACCGCTTCTACTCGGGCATCGGAGGGCAGGCCGATTTCATGAGGGGCGCTGCCAGGTCCCCCGGCGGCAAGGGGGTCATCGCCATGCCCGCCACCGCCCAGCATTACACGGTGTCGCGCATCGTCCCCACGCTGTCCTCGGGCGGCGGGGTGACCACCACCCGCGGCGACGTGCAGTTCGTGGTCACCGAGTTCGGGGTGGCCGACCTGCGGGGGAAGAGCATAATGGAGCGGGCGCTGGCGCTCATCGGCATATCCCATCCCCGCTTCCGCGCCGAGCTGCTCATGCACGCCAAGTCCCTGCATTACGTCTACCAGGACCAGATGGAGGTCGGGTACGTGGGCATATATCCCGAGCAGTACGAGACCGTGCGCGTCGTGGCCGACCACGAAATGTACTTCCGGCCCGCGAAGCCCACTGACGAGCCATTGCTCAAGGACATGTTCTACTCCCTGTCCAAGGACACCGTCTACAACCGTTTCATGGGCCTCAAGCGCAGCATGCCCCACCGCGAGCTGCAGCGCATCGTGAACATAGATTACGACACGCGCATGACGCTATGCGGCTTCGTGCACGAGGACGGCATATGGGAGATGACGTCCTTCGCCATGTACGACATGGACAAGGCGTCCAACACCGCCGAGATATCCTTTGCCGTCAGCGACCGATGGCAGAACAAGCGCATCGGCACCATGCTGATGGACATGATGACCGAGATCGCCCGGGACCGCAAGATAAAGGCGTTCACCGCCGAGCTGCTGGGGGAGAACATGCGCATGCTGGACCTCTTCTACCGCACCGGGCTGAAGGTGGAGACCCGATTGACGGAGGACACCTACCTGGTCACCATTGACCTATGGGACAAGTGAGCCGCATTCGGTGCAGGCGGGGTTCCTTGCGAACAGCACCTCGTCGGCCTGGCCGCTGATAAGGTCCAGGAACAGGGCGCGCCCGTTCGGCCTTTCCCCTATGCCGGTCAGCAGCTTGATCGCCTCCGCCGCCTGCAGGGAGCCGATGACCCCTGCCGCGGCCCCCAGCACCGGCACGCCGTTCCAGTGATTGGGCAGCGAGGGGAAGGCGCATCTGAGGCAAGGCCCGCCGGGAACTATGCTGAACACATGGCCGGAGAACCCCTCCACCGCCCCGTGGACGAACGGTATCTTCCTTTTCAGGCAGATGCGGTTCAGGAGATACCTTCCCTTGGGGTTGTCCATGCAGTCCACGGCCAGGTCGGCGTTCTCCAGTATGAAGGGCGTCTCCTCCTCCAGCCTCATTGGCAGGGCCTCCACGTCCACGTCAGAGTTGAGGGACTCCAGCTTCATTCGCGCCGATTCCACCTTGTACCTTGGAAGCAGCGCGTCCTCCTCGAAGTGAATGACCTGGCGGTTGAGATTGGACGGCTCGGCCTTCTGGTCGTCTATCAATATCAGTTTTCCGACCCCGGCCGCAGCAAGGTACTGGCATACCGGGGAGCCCAGTCCGCCTATGCCCACCACAGCCACGCAGGACCTGGCGAGCTTCCTCTGGGCCTCCGGTCCGAATTCGGGAATGGACAGCTGCCGGGAGTAACGGTCCTTCATCAGGACGGGAAAAGGCCGTGCGCGGATATAACAGGTGCTCCCCCGCGTCCATGTTCGCGCGCAGGCGCCCGGTGGCAATTTATATAAGCGAAAATTTCCTGCCTCCTCAGGGGGAGAACGTTGGAGACGGTGATCGAGGTCAGGAACCTCGTCAAGAGGTACGGCGACCTGATGGCTGTGAACGGCATCGACCTGGACGTTCAAGCTGGGGAGGTCTATTCCATCCTGGGGCCGAACGGGGCCGGAAAGACCACGTCCGTGGAGATAATGGAGTGCCTGAGGAGAAAGACCTCCGGGGAGGTGCGCGTACTCGGGCACGATATCGAAAGGGGGCAGAAGGAGATCAAGAAGCGCATCGGCGTTCTGCCCCAGTCCTTCAACGCCTTCGACTATCTGACGGTGAAGGAGAACATCGAGTACTTCGGAGGGCTGTTCGACAAGCGGATCCCCACCGACGAGCTGATCGACGCGGTGCAACTGCAGGACAAGCGTGACGTCTGGTTCATCAACCTGTCCGGCGGTCTCAAGCAGAGGGTGGGGGTGGCCATAGCCATGGTCAACGACCCCGACCTGGTATTTCTGGACGAGCCGACCACCGGTCTTGACCCCAAGGCCCGCCGGGAGGTGTGGGAGGTCATTCGGAACCTCAAGTCCCGGAACAAGACGGTCATCCTGACCACACATTACATGGAGGAGGCCGAGGTGCTCTCGGACCACGTGGCCATAATGGACGAGGGCAGGTTCATCGCCATGGGGACCACAAGGCAGATCATAGACCAGCACGGCTCGGGAAGCACCTGCATCGTGAAAGGGGCGAACGATGCGGCGGTGGCCGCGTTGCGCTCCGCCGGCATGATCTGCGAGGCGAACGACGGCGACCTGTTGGTAAGGATAGAGGACAAGGGCTCCCTGCCCAAGATCGTCGGGTTCCTGTCCTCGCCCGAGGTCACCTACGACGAGGTGCTCATCAAGGGCAGCAGCCTGGAGGACGTGTTCCTCAAGCTCACGGGAAGGAAGCTGGCGGAGGCGGAGCAATGAGGCCGAAGCATGTCCTGGTGGACCTGAAAGGGCAAGCGAGGTCGTTCTTCCGCATAAAGAGCAACATTTTCTGGGTATTCGCCTTCCCTTTGCTTCTCATAGTCATATTCGGGGCCATATTCTCGAACATGGGATCGGAGATGGTCACGCTCAACGTGCAGGACCTGGACGAGGGTCCGGGCTCGCAGCAGCTGCTGGCCGCCATCAACGGGACGGGCATGGTCAAGATCAGGTTCATCTCCCCGTTGGCGGACCTGGAGCAGCACATCAAGGACAACTCCCTGGCTCACGTAATGGTGGTCCCGGCTAATTACTCGGCCAACCTGGCAAGCAATATCACCGCTCCGGTGGAACTTCGCCTGGACGAGACGGTGTCCACCTCAGGAACGGTTTTCAACGCCGTCAACGGCGTGGTCAACGCGGTGAACCTGCAGATGGCTGGGGGAGAGCAGCGCGTCACCATTGAGGTAGGAAGCATAGTGCAGAAGCGCTTCACCTTCCTGGACTTCTTCGTGCCGGGCATAATAGGCCTAACCGTCATGACCACTTGCGTGTTCAACGTGCAGGGGACCATATCCCGCTTCCGGGCGAACGGGATATTCCGCAAGCTGGCCACAACTCCCATGACCCCTTTCGAGTGGCTGCTATCCCGCATACTGTGGCACCTGTTCATATCGTTCCTGACGCTGGCGGTGATAATGGGCTTCGGGGTGCTGCTGTACGGAATGAACATGAGCGTCAACCTGCCGGTCGTACTCATGATAGTGGCAGGCAGCGCCATGTTCTCCGCACTGGGCATGATCGTCGCTCGTTTCGTGAAGAACGAGGAGACTGCCAGCATGGCCGCGAACGCCATCACCTTCCCGATGATGTTCCTGTCCGGGACTTTCTTCCAGCTGGAGATGATGCCGTCCTACCTGCAGCAGGTCGCGGCGGTCCTTCCACTAACCTACATGAGCCAGGGACTGAGGGACGCCATGGTGTACGACAACCTGGCAGGCGCCTACTTCAACCTGGCGGTGGTGGCCGCGATCGCCGTGGTATTCGTGATCGCCGCCGTGCTGATCACCAAGTGGGAGGAGGGGTGAACCTCCTGCGCAGGGTTAAATACACTGGCGCGACTATCGAGGCGATCACGTGCTAGGCAGACGATCCTTCCTATTGTTCCTTTCCAGGATACTGTCCTCGGGCCTGGCCTATATCGGGTTATTCTTTATCACCAGGTACCTTGGCACGGATATCTATGGAACGGTGACCTGGACCATGGCCTTCGTGGCCACCTTCAACGCCGTGTCCGATCTTGGGTTCAACAGCGCTCACATCAAGCGCATGTCTGAAGGATGTGATCCCAACCAATGCATCAGCACCTTTGCCTTTGTGAAGCTGATCCTGACCGGTTTTATGGTGGCGCTCACCCTCACCTCCGTCTACATTTGGACCTCGCTGATGGGCAACACCCTAACTGATACCAGCATCGAGATCATAGGTTTGTTCATAGTCTTTCAGGTCCTGTTCGACCTGTCAAGCATAGCTACGGTCACCTTCCAAGCCCGGATGGAGATGGCCAAGATGCCTCTGGCCACCTTGGCCGACCCCATGGTGCGAGTGCCGATAATCATCATCGTCTCCCTTAGCTACATGAGCGTACGGGAACTGTCCATGGCCTACGTCTTCGGAGCAGTGGCATTATTGCTTGTTTCCATGTTGCTTCTGCTCCGGGACAGGATCAAATGGACCCGACCGGTTCTGCTCCGTTCCTACTTCACCTTCGCTTTGCCATTGATGGTGATAACAATAATTAGCACGATCAGCGGGAACATGGACAAGCTGATCATCGGCTTCTTCTGGGAGTCATCGGATGTTGGGTTGTATTCCGCCCCGGCAGTTTTCCTGGGTGTGTTCGCCACCGTCAGCACCGCCGTTTCTGCACTGACCTTCCCATCCTTCTCTAAGTTGCACACAGAAGGTAATCTGGCGGAGATAAGGGCTCTCTCCCGTCAGGCCGAGCGGTATATTGCGATGATAGGCATCCCCATCACCATTCTGATCATGATATTCCCATACGAGGTCTGCGAGGTACTTCTGGGTCCCAAATTCATAGATTCCGGGAGGGTCATTGGGATCATGGCAGTGACGAACTTCATAACCATGATAAATGCGGTACACAACTCCCAGATAGTCGCAGTGGGACGACCGGACATCTCCGCTCGCATAACAGTGCTAACAGTGAGCATCAACTTCGGTCTGATGATGCTTTTAATACCCGATACCGGGCTAGGTTTGTCCTATGTGGGGGCTGCCTTGGCGGTGATGACCGGAAACATAGTAGGTCTGATCGCCATCCGTTACGTGGTCTGGAGGCTGACCCGGACTGATATGAACTATCGGCTGGCCCTGCAGATAGTCGCCGGTGTCGCTTCCGCAGTTGCCATGTACTTGCTGGGCCAGTTCCTGATCATCGATCGCTGGTACACCCTCGTGCTGTTCGGGGTAGTGGCATTCATCTCCTTCCTCGGCGTGCTCACATTGATGAAGGAGTTCACCAGGAAGGACATTGATTACTTCCTGGAGCTCGTCAACCTAAGGAAGATGCTGTCCTACATAAAAGGGGAGCTCAAGGGAAAGTAAGAAAAGGGAAAGGTTTGAGAAAGGGGTTTTTGCCTACTTCCTGTGCAGGGCCTTGCTTCCCTGTATCAGAACGTCCAGGATACCCGGGTCTGCCAGGGTGGAAGTGTCTCCGAGCTCCTCGGCGGTGCCGGTAGCGACCTTCCTCAGTATGCGGCGCATGATCTTTCCCGAGCGGGTCTTCGGCATTCCGGGGCAGAACTGTATGACCTCGGGGGTGGCAATAGGGCCCACCTCCCTGCGCACATGCGCCACCAGCTCCTTGCGCAGCTGGTCGTTCTCCTCCACCCCGGTCTTCAGGGTGACGAAGGCGTAGATGGCCTCTCCCTTGATGTTGTGCGGGACCGGAACGATGGCCGCCTCGGCCACGTTGTGATGCGAGACCAGGGCGGACTCGACCTCGGCCGCCCCGATGCGGTGGCCGGACACCTTGATTACATCGTCCACCCGACCCATTATCCAGTGGTATCCCTCATCGTCACGGCGGGCGGAGTCGCCGGTGAAGTACTTCCCCGGGAAGCGCGTCCAGTATATCTCCTTGAACCGCTCGTGCTGCCCCCAGACGGTGCGCATTATGGATGGCCAGGGCTTGGTTATGCAGAGGTATCCGCCCTCGTTGACCCCGGCCACGGTGCCGTCGTCCTTCACGATCTCCGGGCACACGCCGAAGAACGGCAGGGTGGCCGAACCGGGCTTGGTGGTTATCGCCCCTGGGAGCGGGGTGATGAGTATCGAGCCGGTCTCCGTCTGCCACCAGGTGTCCATTATGGGGCAATTCTCGTTGCCGACGTACTTGTGATACCACATCCAGGCCTCGGGATTGATAGGCTCTCCGACGGAACCGAGAACGCGCAGCGAGCTCAGGTCCCGTCCCTGCGGCCACTTCTCGCCCTCCCTCATCAGGGAACGGATGGCCGTCGGCGCGGTGTAGAATATGTTCACCTTGAACTTCTCCACCACGTTCCAGAAGCGGTCCACCTGCGGATAGGTCGGTATGCCCTCGAACATGAGGGTCGTGGCGCCGGCGCAAAGCGGGCCGTAGATGATGTAGCTGTGGCCGGTTATCCAGCCGATGTCCGCGGTGCACCAGTAGGTGTCGTCCTCATGGTAGTCGAATATGTACTTGAAGGTGATCGACGCGCCCAGCAGGTAGCCGGCGGTGCTGTGCACGACGCCTTTGGGCTTTCCCGTGGAACCGGAGGTGTAAAGGATGAACAGGGGGTCCTCCGCATCGCACCAGACCGCCTCGCAGGAGCGGTCGGCCTTGGCCATCTCCTCATGCCACCAGATATCCCGACCCGGCTCCATGGGGCATTCCGCCCCGGCCCGCTTGACCACGATGACCGTCTCGATCGAGGTTCCCTTCTCCAGCGCCACGTCGGCGTTGGCCTTGAGGGGAACGAACTTGCTGCCGCGGTGGTTCCCGTCCGCGGTGATCAGTATCTTCGACTCGCAATCGGCGATGCGGTCCTTCAGCGACTCGGAGCTGAAGCCTCCGAACACGATACTGTGTATGGCGCCTATGCGGGTGCAGGCCAGCATGGCGATGGCCAGCTCGGGTATCATCGGCAGGTACAGTGAGACGCGGTCACCCTTCTGCACCCCGTGCGACTTGAGCACGTTGGCGAAGCGACACACCTCGGTGTGCAGCTGCTGGTAGGTGAACGTCCTCACATCCTCCTCGTTCTCGCCCTGCCATATGATGGCCGCCTTGTTCTTGCGGCCGTTCTCCACGTGGCGGTCCAGGCAGTTGTAGGAAACGTTCAACTTTCCGCCATCGAACCATTTGATGACGGCGTTCTCCTTGTCCCAGCTATGAAGGGTGTTCCACTTGGCGAACCAGTGCAGTTCCTCGGAGGCTATATTGCCCCAGAACTTCTCAGGGTCCTCCACGGACTCCCTGTACATTTTATGGTACTGCTCAAGGCTCTTTATGTGCGCCTGCTGGCTGAACTCCTTCGAGGGCGGAAAACGCCGCACCTCCTCCATTACGCTCTCGATGGTATTTCCGTCGCTCATTGACCGCTTCCTCCCATGGCGGGAACCTGCCGAAAAAGGGCAAATCTCCGGGCCCTCTTCCGTAAGATGATTAATAAAGATTGTGGAAAACGCATAGCGTGGGCGGAATTAATTATAATTTCCCACCTATCCTACTGGAATTGTCGATATTCTTACGGTATTTGATTCCTTAATGGAATCTTAGAATTCCGAGCGGAATACGGGAACGGCAGGGGGGCACGCCGATCAGGCATGGGTCTCCTTGAACATCATGCCCAGGTCTATGTCCAGGCAATCGTCGGTACTGCTGCCGTCCACCATATCGATGCGGGCACGTATCCTGTTCCGCTCGAAGGTGATGTTGGCGTTGCGTACCATGGACTTGTACATGCTCATGCGCTTCCCCGACTGGGTGAGCCGTCTCTCGCTGCAGCGTATCAGGCCAGCCTCCTCCAGGACCCGGATCTTCCGGTAGCAGGCGGCTATGGGAATGCCCAGGGCATCGCTCAGCTCGAAGGCGCTCTTGGCCCGTCCCATGGTGGCCATCAGGATCTTGGCGGTGTACTCCTCGGTGAGCAGTCTAGACGTCTCTAGCACGTGCATCTTGCCCATGAAAAGGCCTAGGGCTCCGCACGGTATATAAATGGAATCTTCACAGAATCACTATTGATTTTTGATAATCGGTTGCAGCCAGCTAGTGTTCTCGTCGTGATCATGATGCAAGGTTTATCAGACCAGGTAATCACGGGACCCGATGGAGGGGGATGGAGCGCGTTCCCCCCAGGCTTGGCGCGACATTAATTCTATTGGCAAGATAACATTAATATAAGCGCCTCGGCGATCCCTCATGTGTGGGTCTCCCCCATAGGAGGTCGAGCATGTCCTGCGCAAAGTGCGGCGCCAAGGGTGAGAAGAAGAAGGAAGGCAAGAAGAAGTAATACTCTTGCCCGTTCCGGAACCCAAACCCTTTGAACCTATTCCATTCCGAGGGGCTTTGCTCTCCTCAACGCTTCTCATTCCGATCTGGCCATGAGCAGGATGGCCGCGAATATCATGACCGCTCCGGTGACCACGTAGGCGTCTATCATCTCCCCCAGGAAGATCCAGCTCAGGAAAACTGCGAAGGCCGATTCTACCATGAGGACGGTGGCCGAGGTGACCACGCTGATGTGCTTGAGGGCCGAGGTCCACAGCACCGTGGGCACGGTGGTACACGCGATCCCGATGAACAGGGCCGCCGGAAGGTTCGTCGGTGATAGCCCCCCGTCCATCGGCACCAGGAAGAAAAGCGCCAGGAGCGCTGGCGGAAGGAGCAGGTGCAGGCCGAGGCTCCACTGCTCGGGCCTCATGCTTCGCAAGGCTATGCGAGAGGTGACCACCGACACTCCTATGCAGACCGCGGAGACCAGCACCAGAAGGTTGCCTATCATCTGCGAGCCTTCCAGCAGTGAAAGGTCCCAGCGGGTGGTCAGGGTGATCAGTCCCAGCAGGGCCAGGACCAGTCCGAACGAGCGCCGCTTGCCCAAGCGCTCACCGAACAGGATGCGGCTGAACAGCGCCACGAACACCACGTTGGTCCCGATTATGAGCCCGGCGGCGGAGGCGGTGGTCATGGTCAGTCCCACGTAGGAAGGGGCCACCACGCCCGTGTTGATCAGCGGCGCCGCCCAGAACTCCCACCTTTTCAGCATTCCCTGGTCGATCATGCCCCTCAGGACCATGTAGGCCAGAAGCAGCGCTGAGCCGACGGCCATGGTCGCCGCTCCCAGCAGGAAGGGGTTCACCGAACCGACGGTCATCTTGACCGCCACGTACGATGTTCCAAGCATCAGGCTGGAGAGCAGGGTGGTGAGTATAGCACCGGTCTTTTGGTCGGCGATTCTGTCCATGGATGCGGTCATTCCGGGCGTTCCAGTGTTGCGGTGAACAGGTACCCGGACATCAAGGTTGCGGAAAGGTCCCTGAAATTGTCGCCGTTAGCCCCGATGGAACCGAACAAAGCCTAATATCCTAGTCCTCAGGTTATAGGGGCGCTCCCATGTTCAAGAAGCTCTTGGTCCCGGTGGACCTTTCCCCTCAGTCCATGATGATGGTAGAGATCGCCACCTGCATGGAAAAGTACGGCGTCAAGGAGGTCATGCTGTACTCCGCCCTTGACCACGTCTCCAAGCGGGACCCGCTGCTCAAGGCTTTGGACGAGAGGGTCAGCAAGGCCGGCCTCGGGCACGAACTGGTCACCGAGGTGCGCAAGGAAGCGGCGCCGGCCATACTGAAGGCCGCCGAGTCGCACGGAGCGACCATGATCGCCATGGCCGCCTCGGGAAAGGGAAGGGTTAGGGAGTTCATAGTGGGCAGCACATCGCTGGAGCTGCTGCGCCGCACCAAGGTGCCCGTGCTCCTGGACAAGTTCCCTCTGGAGGCCAGCGACGACCCGCAGGCGTATTGTGACAAGGCAGCCCCGATCCTGGACCGGGTGCTGGTGTCCATCGACCTCAGCAAGGTCTCCCGGACCATGCTGCCCTTCGTCCAGCAGATCATCGATGCCGGGGCGAGGGAGATGACGCTTTTGCACGTCGTCCGATCGTCCAAGTACAGCATGATCGACGACAAGCGCTTTCATGAGGTCAAGCACAGGATGGAGGTGTACCTCGGCAAGCTGGACGCCAAGGATTGCGATGTGGGCATACACCTTCACTTCGGAACCGCGGCCTACAACATCCTGGAGGCAGCCCGGGAGATAGACGCCACCCTCATAGTGATGGGCACTACCGGAAAAGGCTATTTGCGGGGGATGACCCTGGGATCCACATCGGAAGAGGTGATAAAGGGCTCCACCCGCCCCCTTCTTCTCATCCCCTCCTGATCAGAACAGGTGCTCCCGGTCGTTCAGCTCCCTGACGTGCTGCCTCAGCCGCTCCCCGTACACGGGATGCTTGAGGGCCAGCTCGAACTGGGAGTTGAGCCATCCCGGTATGTCGCCAATATCGTAACGCTTGCCTTCGAACTCCCAGGCCAGCATCCCCTCCTTTCTCTGCAGCAGGCGCAGGGCGTCGGTGAGCTGCACCTCGCCGTTGTATCCTGGCGAGGTCTCCTCGATGCACTCGAATATGCCCGGCGTCAGAACGTACGTTCCGGCTATGCACAGGTCGGAGGGGGCCTCCTCGGGGCTGGGCTTCTCCACCAGGTCCCTTATCTCGTACAGCCGGTCCTCCAGCCTCACCGCGTCGAGGACGCCGTAGTCCTTGACCTTGTCGCCTGCCACTCGCTCCGCGGCGATGACCGACCTTCCCGTGCGGGCGTGAACGTCCATGAGCTGCTTGACCACCGGCACCTCGGAGACGTGAATGGTGTCGCCAAGCATGACCGCGAACGGCTCGTCCCCCACGTGATGCCTTGCATGGTACACGGCGTCGCCGAGGCCGCGCTGCTCGTGCTGCCGCACGTAATGCAGGTCGGCCAGATCGTGAAGGCCGTTGATGCTGTCTAGCAGAGCCTTGCGGTTCCCGTTCTTCAGTATGCTCTCCAGCTCGAAGGAGCGGTCGAAATGGTCCTCGATGGTCCGCTTGTGCCGGCCAGTGACTATGATGATGTCCTTGATGCCAGCATTGACGGCCTCCTCCACCACGTATTGGATCACCGGCTTGTCTATCACAGGGAGCATCTCCTTGGGCTGCTCCTTGGTGAGGGGCAGGAAGCGCACCCCCCAACCGGCTGCCGGAATGACCGCCTTCATGTCTACCAACATATCCCTTCGTAGTTATTGGTTTTTACCACGCCACGGCCATCGACCACCAGCATGCTGCCGTAGAGCGAGGGGTCGGAGAACTCCTGCCATTCCGTCAGGACCAGTGCCGAGTCGGCCCCCTTGAGGCATTCCTTTGCCGAGCCGCAGTAGGTGACCTGCGGGAACTCCCTCCGGAAGTTGTCCATGGCCTGCGGGTCGTACGCCCGGACGCGGGCGCCCTTGCGCAAAAGCTCCTCCACTACCGTCAGCGAGCTGGCTTCCCGTATGTCGTCCGTGCCCGGCTTGAAGGCGAGGCCTAGCACGGCCACCGTGCTTCCGTATACCTCGCCCCGCTTCTCCAGCAGCTCGATGACCCGCCGAGGCTGCCTTTCGTTCACTGAGAGCGTGGCGTCGAGCATGTCGGTGCGAACGCCGAGCGAGCGCGCCTGCGCCCTGATCGACCGGACGTCCTTGGGGAAGCAGGAGCCGCCGAAGCCGCAGCCGGCCTTCAGGAACAAAGGTCCCACGCGGGGGTCCATGCCCACTCCCTCGGCCACCTTGCGGAAGTCCATTCCCAGGGACTTGCATATGTTCCCCAGTTCGTTGACCAGTGATATCCGGGCGGCCAGGAAGGCATTGGAGGCCATCTTGATCATCTCCGCCGTGGAGATGTCGGTGCGCAGCACGGGCGCTTGCAGCCCCTTGTAAAGGGAGGCGACCTCCCCGTACGTCCTGTCGTCCGATGCCCCTATGACCACACGGTCCGGGTTCAGGAAGTCGTACACGGCCATGCCCTCCTTCAGGAACTCGGGGTTCATGGCAAGCCCCATGTCCTCCGCCCCCTTTCCGGACGTTCTCATCAGCAGCGGCCCCACGACGTCCCGGGTCGTGTTCGGGGGTACGGTGCTCTTCACCACCACCGTGTGCCTCCCCCTCTTCCCGGCAAGCGCCTTCCCCAGGTCCTCTGACGCCTGCAAGAGGTACTTCAGGTCCAGAGACCCGTCCTCGCGGGATGGCGTTCCCACGCAGAGGAAGGTCATGTCCGTACCCACCACCTTCGAATGGTCACTGGTGGCCTTGAACGACCCGGACGAGAGATGGCTGCGCATCATATCCTCCAGCCCCTCCTCGAATATAGGGGCGACGCCGTCGTTTATGCTGCGCACCTTTTCTTTGACGGTGTCCACGCAGACCACCTGGTGTCCCAGCTCGGCGAAACAGACCCCGGAGACGAGCCCGACATACCCAGTGCCGATTATGGATACTCTCATTTTGAAGACCTTTCACAACAATGGGATGGGATTATTTAACCTCTCATCACCCCCCGCCTTTTCGGGAACAAGGAAAAACATTACCTAATGGCATGGGGATTGCCCTACGACTGGTGTTCCGTTGCCATCCACTCCCCGGCCCTATCGCGTCCTGGTGATAACCCCGGACTATCCACCCCGCTATACCGGCGGCTGCGCGTTCAGTTGCCAGCTGTTGGTGGAAGGGCTGCGGTCCCGCGGCGTGCGCACCGACGTGTGGGCCTTCAACGGCGATCGTTCTCCCGGCGTAGGGAGCGAGATGGGCGATACCCTGTTCTTCAGAACGTCCCCCACCCTCGGCGGGCTGAACAGGACGGCCTACCGGGAGCTGCGGAGAAGGGCGCCCGACTGCGACATCATTCACGTGTACAACACCCAGCAGATACCCGCCGCGGTGAGGTACGGCAAGAGGCACGGCAAGAAGGTAACGGCCACCCTGAACAACCTGGCGCCGGTGTGCACCAATCCCAGCATGTACGTGGAGGGGAAGTGCGCCAACTGCCGTCCCTTGGATTCGCTGTCCTGCGCCCTGCGCCGCCCCGGCCCTCTACGCATGCGGGCATTCATGCCCTATCACTGGATGCAGTTCATATGGCTGCACCGCCTGTCCCGGAGGGCGGACGGGTACATAGCACTGTCCGAAGCGACCAGGCAATGCTATCTGGACGCCGGTTACGATCGGTCCCTGATAAGACTGATACCTAACATGTACGACCCCGGGCAGATGACCGTGTCCTCTCCGAGGCCCGCTTCCAAGTGGAAAAAGGTCATACTCTACGTGGGAAGGCTGGAGGCTGAGAAGGGGTTGCAGGTCCTTATCAAGGCGTTCACCGACCTGGGCGAGGGAAACGTGCTGTATATAGTTGGGAAGGGCAACTACGAGCCACAGCTCAAGAGGCTGACCAACGAGCTGGGGCTGGAGGGCAGGGTCATATTCACCGGTTTCATGGAAAAGGAGGAGATAGGCCGTTACTACGACATGGCCGACGTGTTCGTCCATCCCGCCCTTTGGCCGGAACCTTTCCCCCGGACCATATTGGAGGCGCTGTCCCACAGGTTGCCCATGCTGGTGTCCGACAGCGGGTCCTCGGCGGCCATACTGGGCAAGGCGGCACTTTCATTCTCGAACGGAGACGATAAGGACCTGGCCCTTAAGCTGCAACTTTTACTTGATGACGATGACCTGCGGCATCTCACCGTGAAGGCCGGGGAGGAGGTACTGCACCGTTTCCATCCGGAAACCGTCATGGCGCAGGTATTGGATTTCTACGATTCCCTCTTTTCCTGAGGGGGCGGCTCGGGGTTGTCCGGAGCGCTCGTTGCTTCCGCCGCTTCCCCGGTGTCGCTCTCTGCTTCCGCAACAGCTCCCTCGGTCCTATCGCCCTCTGGAACGCTCTTTTCTTCCGCCGCTTCCCCGGCATCGCTATCGGGGGTCACCGCGCTCTCCGGCCCGGCCGTCCCGCCATCGCCGGAACCCTCCTCCGGCATCACGCCTTGGACGGCGCTCCCGTCCCCGCCCTTGCGCTTCTTCCGGGGGGACCTCTTAAGCAGGTCCCTCTGGAACCCGCCCTCCTTCCATTCCGGGCGGTGGAGCAGTAGCTCCAGCACGTAGTACACGATCCACAGCGCCATTCCTGCCATGATCAGCAGGAGAAGCCCGGTGTAGTCCAGCCCTATGTCGATCTCCTCGATGGCATCGAAAACGAACTTCCCTTCCAGCCCCAGCGTCCATATCCAGTACAGCGTGATCAGTACCATGACCAACGCCGGTATCAACCGGGACAGAGATCCGCGGGGATAGAAGCCCTTGAAGAAGGACAGGGCGGTAAGGGGAATGCCTATCATCAGCATGTGGGGCCCCAGCTCCTCTATGTTCTCAAGCATCGGCCCCATCTCCTCCAGGTCCAGGGAGGAGAACCCCGCCACCAGCACGAATATTATGGCCAGGGGAAGCACCACGAAGCTTATCAGGGTGCTTCTGGTCAGCTTCAAACCCTTGAACAGGGAACCGTAGCGGGGCCGGAGGTCATGGTAGAAGCGATGGTCCTCCGGCCTCTCCAGCTCCTTTGCCGGGATCCTCCCGCCCCCCTCCATCCAGATGCGGCGATGGTCGTACATCTCGGCGAACTGCATCAGCACCGCCAGTATCGCAGTGAAGAAATAGAGGACGAATAGCAGGTCCAGGTCCAGCTCGAAGGCCTCCCTGGAGATTACATTCTCGGCGCGGCCGCCCAGCAACATCGAGTAGACGTATACGATCACCAGCACCGCAGCTGTCGTTGCGAAGGCAAATCGCGAGTAGCTCCCCATGGGGTACATGCCCTTGAGGAACCCGAGCGCCGCGAGGACCACGCCGAAGACCAGGACCAGCATTCTGATCTCGGCCAGAACGTCGACCACCCTCTGCGGCCCGTCCATCTCGGCGAGCATCATGGTCAGCACGGTGATGAGCACCAGCGGCAGCACCAGGTACTTTACGGCATGCACCGCGGCGGTCACGGCCCCCTTGCCCGGCGAGATGTAAGCCTTGCCGAACTCTCCAAGGTTCAAAGCCCCGCCCCCCACTGCTCGTTCTGCTGCTGCTCGTCGAACCAGGACCAGATGTCATAGTGCAGGGTGACCCTGGCATTGACCAGGTGGTCACCGTTGTTAAGAAGGTCGTACGTCTCCGGGGTCAGCATTATCCAGGCCTCTTCCCAGACCATGTCCCACATGTCCACAGAATAAGATGTCGAACCGTAGAAACCGGTGGAGTCCCAGTACTCTATGGATACACTGGCCTGCTGTCCCATGTATGCCGGGTCGGTCTGGAAGCTGTAGGGTATGACCACGTAGTACGAACCGCCCGTTTCCATCAGATACGAGCCGGGCATCATCAGCTGAAGGTTCGTGATCGGCTCTCCCGGCCCTCCGCCGCCTCCCACGCTCACGTCCCCCTCGGCATGGTTGGAGCAGTCCAGGAAGAACAGGGTGGTGCGCACGGTGGCGTTGGCGGTGCCGTTCGCCAGGCGGTCGTAGGCCTCCTGGGAAAGGGGTATCGAGGCCTCTTCGTTCACCTGCTGCGTCAGCTCCACGGTCTGGGTGGCGTTGCTGGTGTAGCCGTACTCGTCACTGTACTCGGTAACGGTCACCGCCTGCCGTCCATCCAGGAAGTCGTCGGCGTGGAAGGAGTACGGGACCATGACGAACCTCTCGCCCCCCTCCTCGCGGAGCTGGGCGTTCCATGATTCCACCTGCAGGTCGCTGATGAAGGCGTCCCACTCCATGTCGGTCATGACCTTCACCTCCATGCTGACCAGGTCCATCGCGTACTTGGCCGAGACCTGCAGGTCGAGGGCCATCTCCGTACCGTTGAAAATGATGTCGGAACGGTCCTGGCGGTCCATGTCCATGAGGTCCAGCTCCATCCCTATGGGGACCTCGGTGTCCCCGCCGGCCTTTATGTCCACCGGGTCGCTGGAACTTACCGCGATCACGTCCCCGTTGGCCTCCTTGAAGGTGAACACCACCGTCATGTCGTTTATGTCGAAGAAACCGTCATTGGTGACCAGCAGGGGAACGGACATGGTCAGGGTGGTACCGGTGAACTCCCAGGAGCCTTCCTCCCCGGTGTCCATGTCCACTCCCAGGTCGCCTGTGATGAGGGGGAGCACGCTGAGGACGACTATCGCCGCCACGATCACTTTGAAGGCTATTATGCCCAACCTGGTGGCCAACAGGGGCAGCTTCATGCAGGAACAAAGGTGAGTGGTTCCTAATGAACCTATGCCGCTGCCAGTCGCCGGCCCGGAACCAGGGCGTAAAGTTAATTGGTATCGGGAGCATAGGTCTGGGCGTGAGCGAGATCAGGGTAAGGAAGCGCAAGCGGCTTCGGGAGAAGGACCTGAAGGCCCTGTCGGATGGGCTGCTATCCGCCACTGGCGTGGAGGTCATAGGCCCCAAGGACACGGTGGACATCGCCGAGGGTCCGGACTGCGAGCTGATAATCATCAATAACGTGATCGAGGGAATGATCGTGGAGGGCCGCCCGTTCCCCACCATAAGGGGGCTTCTGAGGAACATTGCCATTAAGAGCTTCGTCACGGTGGACATGGGCGCCGTGCCCTACGTCACGAACGGCGCGGACGTCATGGCCCCGGGCATAGTGGAGGTCGACCCCGATATCAAGGAGGGTGACATGGTATGGATAAGGGACGTTACCCACAAGCGCCCCCTCGCCGTGGGCAGGGCGCTGGTGCCGGCCGAGGTGATGGCGGTCAAGACGTCAGGGAAGGCCATCAAGAACCTCCATTACGTTGGCGACAAGATTTGGAAGTACGATGAAAGGTGAGCTCCCGGCCACCGCTGGGATGGTATTCAGATAGATTAATATTGATTAGATGCCATAACTCAGGCAACCGAGGGATGCAATGCCGATTCTAAAGAAACCGCTGGGAAAGGGGAAGGAAGATGTCAAGAGCGTGGAGACCGACCAGTACATCGATCTTGGCGCCCTGTACTTCCAGGAGGAGAGCACCGTCTCCGCCGGGGGCATCAAGGTGGCCGAGATATACCGCTACGAGGACGTGGGTCCTATAACCCAGCCGGTGTATCAGGGCAACATACTCATGATCGACTATTCCCCGATAGCCAATGACCAGAATACCTTGAAGCGCATAACGAACGAGCTGAAGTCGGTGGCCAGGGATACCAACGGGGACGTGGCCGCCATTGGCAACAACTTCATCGTGGTGGCGCCGAACGGCATCCGCATCGACCGGAAGAAGATAAAGGGCGGCTACCAGTAGACCCCAGGCCCCCTCCCGGGGCCCCAGCTCATTTTTTCCCATGTCCGTGCAGAAGATAATACACGACAGCGTACATGGCAGCGTCAGGGTGGACGGCGCTTTCCTGGAGCTTTTGCACCGTCCGGAGATGCAGCGGCTGCACGGGGTGAAGCAGCTCGGCCTGGCACATCTCGTTTTCCCGGGCGCCAACCACACCCGGTTCGAGCACTCCCTGGGCACCTATCACGTGGCCGATCTCATGTGCTCCGCGCTAGAGCTCGACAGGGAGGACCGCGACCAGGCTCTGGCCTCGGCTCTGCTGCACGACCTGGGGCACGCCCCCTTCTCCCACACGCTCGAGGAAGTGCTTGAGAACCGGTTCTCCATGGACCACATGGAAATCGGGGCTTCCCTTGTCGACGGTCGAAGGAGCGTACTGCGGCCGGGGGAGGAGGACCTCATCGGTTGCAGGGAGACCATAGCCGAGCTGCTGGAGCGGCACGGCATTTCGGCCGAGGCGGTCTCCGACATAATCGTCTCGCCGGGACACAAGTCCCGCCGCGGGCAGCGCATGATAACCGAGACGAGCGGGCAATCGCACTTCAATTCCCACGATCACCTGAACCAGATGCTGCACGGTCCGGTGGACGCCGATCAGATGGACTATCTTCTGCGCGACTCCCACTATACGGGCGTGGCCCACGGCACCATCGATATAGACCGCATCATACACACCATCGCGCTGCATCATGGCGACATCGTCGTTAAAAAGAACGGCATGGTGGCCGCCGAGGGCCTGATGGTGGCCCGCGCCCTCATGTACACCTCAGTATACTTCCACAAGACCGTGCGCATAGCCGAGATGATGCTGTGCAAGGCGGTGGAGGCGGCGGACGATTCCATAGCCGACGGGCTGCAGATGGAGAACGACGCCTCGCTCATCGAAAGGCTGGTGGCGCAGGGCGGCCGTCCCCGTAGGATAGTCACCCTGCTGCGATATCGCCACCTTTACAAGCGCGCCTTCTCCGTTTACGTTCCGGACATGGGCGATGAGGACGCCGAAAGGCTGCTGCCCATCACCGAGTACCGCCGCCGAAAGTCCGCCGAGGCCATGATCGCCGACCGGGCGGGGGTGGACACATCCGAGGTGATCCTTGACGTCCCATCCAAGCAGCTCATCACCGGGGAGATGCGCCTGGGCAAGACGGAGGTGCCCATACTGAACGGGGAAAAGGTGAGGCCCCTGACCCGGCTCAGCCCGGTCAGCAAGGCCCTGCAGTCCCGGGGGGTGCACGACTGGGCGGTCATGGTGTCCTGTCCCGAACGACACGTGGAAAGGGTGGAGAAGGCCGCCATAAGGACCTTGGGCGACCTCTAGCCCTTCATGACCCCGATGGGCGTGAGCTTGGCCACAGGCCGGGAGAGCCCTGCGCCGACCACTACCCTGATCACGTCGTCTATGTCCTTGTAGGCACCCGGAGCCTCCTCTTGAATGCCGTCCCTGGTGCTTCCCTTGAGGTATATCCCCTTGGATTCCATCTCGCTCGTTATGGACCTGACGGAATAGGTGCGTATGGCCGCCTCCCTCGACATGGTCCGGCCGGCGCCGTGGCAGGTGGACCCGAACGACTCCTGCATGGCGCGCTCCGTGCCGACCAGTACGTACGAGCCTGTACCCATGTCCCCCGGTATCAGCACCGGCTGCCCCACCGGACGGTATATGGACGGAACGTCCGGGTGCCCGGCCGGGAATGCCCTTGTCGCGCCCTTCCGATGCACGTACACCTTGCGGCGCCTACCCTCGTAGCTATGCTCCTCGACCTTGGCGATGTTGTGCGCAACGTCGTAGACCAGGTCCATACCCATGTCCTCGGCGCTGCGGCCGAACACTTTCTCGAAGGACTGGCGGACCCGATGCATTATCATCTGCCGGTTGGCCCAAGCGTAGTTGGCCCCGCAGGCCATGGCCGCGTGATAGTCCTGCCCCTCCTTGGAGTTCACCGGGGCGCAGGCAAGTTGCCGGTCCGGCAAGCGGATGTTGCGGTCCTTGACCGACCTCTCCATTACCTGCAGGTAATCCGTGGCGATCTGATGCCCGCAGCCGCGGGAGCCGCAATGTATGGACACGGTGACCTGTCCCTCCTCCACCATCCCGAAGGCCTTGGCGGCCACGGGATCGAATATCCTCTCCACCCTGTCCACCTCAAGGAAGTGGTTGCCGGAACCCAGTGAACCGACCTGGGGCACGCCGCGCTGCTTCGCTTTGGCGGAAACCTTGGAGGCGTCGGCGTTCTTCATGCGGCCGTTCTCCTCTGTGCGAACGAGGTCCTCCTCCCAGCCGAAACCCTCGGACACCGCCCATTCCGCGCCCTCTTCCAGGATACGGTCAATATGGTTCGCCGCCACACCGGTCACGCCTTTGGAGCCCACCCCGGCCGGCACGTTCTTGAAGAGCGTGTCTATGAGGTCCTTGATCCTCGGCCTCACATCATGGTCGCGCAGGCCAGTGGTGATAAGCCTCACCCCGCAGTTGATGTCGAAACCGATACCTCCGGGGGAGATCACCCCCTCCTCGGCGTCCATTGCCGCCACGCCGCCGATGGGGAAACCGTATCCCCAGTGTATGTCGGGCATGGCCATGGAGCTTCCGACGATCCCGGGCAGGCAGGCCACGTTGGCGGCCTGTTCCGGCGAGTTGTCGGAGATGATCGCCTTTATCATCCTCTCGTCCGCGAATATGATCGCGTCCCCCTTCATGCACTCCTTGTAGGAGCGGGGGATCCTCCAGCGAAAATCGTCAACCTTTTCCAGCGGACCGTTCCAGCTCATTTCTTCAACCTCGGACAAAAACCCATGCAGCTTCCCTGATTTATAGGAAACCCCCAGGTTCGTTCCTTCAGGTGATAACCGGCGAACACCATTAATAGCCGTTCCTAGCATAGATGCAAAAAGTCCATGGTCGAGCTAAGCCCACTGGCGCCCGCCTTCATTGTTCTGGCCCTGTCCAAGGTCACCCTCGGGTCCTACGTGCTCATGAAGGGGCGACTATCGCCGGTCAACCGCTACTTCTTCCTGCTCACCCTTCTGGCGGGTGCGGGCAGCGTGCTGGACCTGATGGTGGCCAGCCTCGGTTCCGAAAGGCAGGCCGCCCTGGCCTTCCGGGTGCTGGTGTTCATGCTCATCATCGAGATGGGCGTGGCCTATCGCCTGAGCACCATGGTGCCCCACACCGTGGCCATGCCCCTGTTCGGCAGCAAACGGTGGGCTTACGAGGCAAGCGTCACGTCAGTGGCCCTGGCCATGTCGCTGTCCGTAGGGGGCATGGTGAGCGACCAGTATGGATGGGTGCCGGATAGCGAACTGCCCTTCGCCGCGTTGACCGTTCTTCTCATCGCATACCTGGCGCTGCTGCTCACCACCCTGCATCGCAGATGGGGCGGTCTGAAGGGTCTCTTGAAGCGGCAGGCGGTACTGTTCACCTGCGCCCTGGCCGTTCCGGCCGTGGTGATGATCGGAACCATGGCCCTTTCCACGGCCGGTTTCCCCCGCATCCACGGTCTCGGAGAGCTGGTCTCCGTGGCGGCGGTGGCCTACGGCATCGTCCGTTACCAGCTGTTCATCCCTCCCCGCGTGAACGAAGAGGTCGTCCTTCACCGTCCGGTCCCCTCTCTCGCAAAGGGCAGGGCATACCTCTTCGAGATGGAGACCCCCGACCGCATGTTCGAATCGGCGGTGCACGAGATGAACGGGGGTATGTCCGCTTTCTTCATCGCCAGGACGCACCCCGATCAGCTGCGGGCGAGGTATCGGCTGACGCACACGCCCATAATATGGCTGGCCACCACGCCCGGTCCTGACCGGGTGAACCCCTCCAACGTGCAGATGCTCATGCACATGACCACCGAGTTCGTGCGCAGGGCCCCCTCCGTCATCGCATTGGAGGGCCTGGAATACCTGATGGTGAACAATGACCTGAACCGGGTGCTCAAGTTCCTAGGCCAGCTCCGCGACGAGGTCATCGTGGAAGGCTCGATACTGCTGGTGGCCGTGGACGCTCGGACGCTCACGGACAGGCAGAGGGCGATACTGGAGCGGGAGCTGGAAGTGATCAAGGAATGAAAAAGGGGCCGAGACCGCGATTTGAACGCGAGTCCGGGGATCCACAATCCCCAAGGATAACCAGGCTACCCCATCCCGGCCATGTTGAAGCTTCAGCAATGCATCAAGCTTAATAAATATTCGCCCGCTCACTCGAAGGGGAACACCGAGTACAGGATGGCGAACTTCGGCCCCCCATCATCGGCGTGCTTGTCCGCGAGCTCCTTGAGACGGTCATCCAGTTCGGATATCAGCGCCTCCGCTTCCTGGGCGGAGGATTCGTTGACAGGCAGGACGACGTAGTTGGCCCCGAACGGATAGTTGGGGCGGTCGGAGACGTTCACGAAGTACTCCTTCCTCTCGTCCATGGTCCTTATGCCGCGGTTCAGTATGCCCTTGATGGCTCCCAGGGCGGCGAACACTATGTTCAATCGCTCGGCTATGTCCACAGAGCTGACCCCCGCGGCGTCCCCCATTATGCCCGGCTCGAACGCCGAGCGGTAGTACTTCTCCACCAGGTTCCCCACCAGCTCGGTGCGCGTCGGGACTATCAGATCCGCCTCCAGAAGCTTCTTCAGATGGTACTGGGCGTTCTGCACGCTCAATCCAAGTATGTCCGATATGGCGGTGGTGGTCATCTCTCTTATGGCTAGCAAGGACAGTATGGCCAGACGGTTCGGGTCCGACAGCACCTTGATCTGTTCAACACCTATCTCGGTCATTTGGCACCACTAAAATCATTTTTTAACGTTTCAGTAGCAAGATAATGATTAAATATTATTTCAATCATCGTTCAAATGCGATTATACCGATATGAATTGGTTAAAAGAGGTGATGCAAGTGAAGAAGTACCAAGTCCAGCCTAGCTTTGTGATAGTCAACGGGAACATATTTTTCCTCCGGGCGTAAGTCCCGCTGCCGCTGACCAACTGTCCTTTTTCCTATTCTTTGCAAATCTCCAGGCGATAGTAATTAATGGTCCGCCCTCAATCAAGGGCGGATGCGGGAAAAGGCCGGGCTGCTGCTTCCGATATTCATCATAGCCGTAGCCGAGGCGTTCTATTTCGACGGATGGACCGAATCCTGCCTTGCCCTGCACGCCCTGAACATATTCATCTGCATACTCCTGCCGATATGGGCGGAGAAGCGAATGCTCATCTACCAATCCTTCGCACTGGTCTCCCTTCTGCGCACGCTCAACATCGGAATGCCGGTGTTCTTCACCGAGACCCTGCTGTGGATGCCCTTCGTGTACGCCCCAATCATCGTGGCCGGTTACATCATCTGGAGGCAGACGGTGGTGGATGCCGGCAAGCTCCACTGGCGCAACATAATCCGCTTCCTCAACGGACACGGGCTGCGCCCCATCGTGCAATGGAAATGGGAGTACCTGCTCATCGCCATAATATTCGGGTACCTGGCCTCCAACCTGGAATACCTGGTACTGGACAACGACGCGCTGGTCAAGGACCTGGGCCCACTGGACCTGTCGAAACTGTTCCTGGTCATGGTGGTGTTCATCGGTTTAGGGGAGGAACTGGTGTTCCGCGGGCTGCTGCAGAGCTCGGTGGGATCGCATCACGGCAAGTACGTGGCCGTCGCGGTCTCCGCTCTCTTGTTCTCCATGATGCACTCGGGATACCAGAGCGTTCCCTACTTGCTATTCGTTTTCGGCGTGGGGCTGGTGCTGGCGTGCACGTACGAAAGGACGGGCAGCCTGGGCCTCGTCGCCCTGATGCACGGCATGCTGAACTTCTTCCTGTTCTCCTTCCTGCCGTTCGGATATGGTATGATCCCCTGAGGTCGCACTTGATATCGATGCCGAGGCGCAACGCCATGCTGGCGCTTGATATATCGCCAGAGTAAGGGATGACAAGACCGGCAGGGGACAATAATCCCCGGCTTTGTTGAATTCGAATCATTCAATTTATCATCGAGGTCGGAATCCTACAGAACCCCGGCGATAGCAATAACTTCGCCAGGGTCTATATTGAAGAAGGTGCGATTTATGAAACGGGACCTCACTACCATGCTGGACATCCAGGATGACATACTGGACATATTGGAGACGGCCGAGGAGATGAAGAGGAAGAGGGACATGGACTTCCAGCCTCTCAAGGGACAGGTCCTGGCCATGATATTCGAGAAATCGTCCACCCGCACCAGGGTCTCCTTCGAGGTCGGCATGATCGAGCTGGGGGGTTTCGCGGTGACGCTGAACACCAAGGACCTGCAGATGGGTCGCGGGGAGACGGTGGCGGACACCGCCCGCGTACTCTCGCGTTACGTCGACGGGATCATGTACCGTGCGTACGAGCACGACATGGTAATGGAGCTCGCGAAGCACGCCACCGTCCCGGTCATAAACGGCCTGGATAACTTCGAGCATCCCTGCCAGATCATGGCAGACCTGCTCACGGTGAAGGAGCGCTTCGGCAAGTTGAAGGGCATCAAGATGGCATACGTGGGGGACGGCAACAACGTCTGCAACTCCCTGATGCTCGGTTGCGCCATGGTGGGAATGGACCTGGCCTGCGGCTGCCCCGCCGGATACGAGCCGGACCCCGGGGTGACCAAGACCGCCAAGGCCATAGCCAAGAGGAACTGCTGCAAGCTCTCCATCGTGGAATCGCCCAAGGAAGCGGCCAAGGACGCTGACGTCGTTTACACGGACGTATGGGTGTCAATGGGTCAGGAGGAGGAGCAGAAGCTGAGGCAGAATGTCTTCAAGCCCTACCAGGTCAACGCCGGCCTGATGTCCGTGGCGCACGAGAACGCCATAGTGATGCACTGCCTCCCGGCGCATCGGGGCATGGAGATAACGGACGAGGTGATCGACAGCGAGGCGTCGGTAGTGCTGGACCAGGCGGAGAACCGCCTGCACGCGCAGAAGGCCATCATGGTCGCTCTGATGGGGTGAACCGCTCCTTCTGAGCCCCGATCTCCGCATCCAAGGCATCCAGGAACGCCTTTATCTTCCTCTTTGGGATGGTGGCGCCGGCGGCGACGTTGTGACCCCCGCCCACTCCTTTCACTTTCAGGGAGGCCTGGTTCATCGCCTCCCCCAGGTGTATCCCCTTATCCACCAGTTCCCGCTTCATTCGCCCGGACACCTTCACGCGTTCTCCGGAAGATCCCTTGTTATCCTGTGCGAGGTCATCATCTTCCACGGAGTACGGGGACACGTCGGTCAGGGCGATCAGGGGCATATCTTCGCGAACGGAGAAGCGGGCATCGTCGACCTTCTGCCTCTGGTCCAGGGCCATTCCAACGATTATGCCAAGTATGGTGTCCTCGGCGGTGAGGGTATACTTGAACCTGTTCTTGTTCTCCTTGCTCTCGATGCGGCCTCTGATGTATTGGACGTGCTTCAGGGCGACTATGGAATGGATCTCTTCCATCCCCTTCTTCAAATTCTCACGATGATTTCCGAGCCTCGACATCGCGGCGGTGGAGAACGACACCGGGTCCAGGCAGGCCTTGATTATCAGCTCCCCCTGGAAGCCCTCGCTACTATCATTATCGGCCGATCGCTGCTCGCCGTTCTGCTCCTCAGGCGCGGCTTCGCTCTTGCTGTGAAGGTACCGTCCGGAGGCGTTCAGCATGGTGGCGAACTCTTTGGCCTCCCTGCTGGCCGAGCCTAGTGGGTACGAAGGGAACAGGTAGACATCCCCCAGCATCCCGTCCAGGATGGCGGGGTCCTTTACCTTGTCATGGAGCATTATCTTGAGCGCGTTGATGATATCGCTGTGGTTCTCAACGGTAAGCTCGGACCAGCTGTAGAACTTGCTAAGGTTCTCGTCCTTTATGGACGGGTCGCGTCGACCGCGGTAGGTGGGCACTCCCTGATCTTTGAACAACTTGCTCACGTCGCTGAACGTGCACTCGCATCCGATGGCCTTCAGATCGTTGGAGAAGGCGATCATGGCCACCGCCGTCCGGGTGACCCAACCGAAGAAAGGCAGGTCCCTCTCGACCACCTGAAGGACCCCGGTGCCCTTCGCGTCCTCTATCACGGAGGCGTGAAGGGGCCCCCTCAATCCATTTCGCCTCCTGTCCTGGAGGTCCCCGACAGCGCCCACGATCGCCAGGTAGGCCAGGTCTACGTTCGACGGGTCCAATTCCCTGGCCACGAAATAGGTGCATCCCGCCCCGCTAAAATGCGTAGAGCCCTCAAAACCGAACTCCACGGGGTTGAGCATGTTGTCCATCTCCCCGAAGAACTCCAAAAAGGACTGGCCGCTCCCGAATATATGGTGGTGATCGGTTATGATGCAGCGGGACCGGTCGATCGATCTGTACGATCCCGCCCCCAGATCGCAGATCCACACCAGGTCCTCCTTGCAGGAGTTTATAAGATCGACGTCCCTCTGGCCAAGGGATCTCAGGAAATGGACCTTGGGGGCCAGTCCAAGCCTTTCCACTGCGCGGTAGGCGATAGCCGCGGAAGAGACGCCATCCGCATCGATATGCGAGAAAATCGCTACTGACCCGGCCTTCCTGACGCGGGCGGCAAGTGTCTTCGCCCTTTCCACGAAGGCCTCATAGTCCCCGGTCATCTGACGCACCCCGCGAGGGACCTTTCCTCAAGCCTCCTATAAACGACCTCCGCCAGCGGCTCGAGGTTCCTGGTGTCCTCCTGGTTGTAGCGGCGCAACAGGTTCAGAGCGTTCTCGCTGCCCTTCTTCAGCCACAGGTGCCAGAGGTACACCGCCTCCTCCCCGGTAACGTACTCCACCTCCTGAGGGCGACGGTGACCTATGAGCACCTCCACTTGCTTCAGCCCGCCGCGCAGCCCGACCTTTGGGCAGGCGTGCCGGAGGTCGTAATGCGGGACCTTGGGGACGGCGAAGGGAAACTCCTTCTCTATCATCGGCAGGTCGAAGGAGCTGCCATTGAAGGTGACCAGCATCTTCGTTCCGGACAGCGCCTTGCCAAGGCCTTCGGCGTTCAGGTCTATCCCCCTCGTAAGCGTGGTCATGCCTCCCGGACGGTAAACGGATACCATGGTGATGACCGTCCCCGGCCCCAGTCCGTCGGTCTCTATGTCCAGGTAGGCGGTGTCCTCCTTGAGGCGGCGGTACATGCGCCAATGCTGACCGCTGGGCAGAAGCCGGGTGAAGTACTCGGTGCGCCCCCGGTCCCAGAGGTCCTTGGCCGTCCCCAGCTCTCGGTCGAGCGCGTCCTTCCTCCTCTCGGATATGCCGTCAAGGCGCCTTCTCTCCATGAACTCCTCCCAGGAGAGCACCCCAGTGTCCCACAGCCTGCGCTCCTTCACTTGCCCTATGCCTGGCAGAAGCAGGAAGGTGCGCCTTATCATGCCCCTTCCAGAGGGGCGTCCGTATAATATCCTATCGCCCCCAGCTTCGAAAATGTGCAAGGGATTGATATCCATCCTGCGGCCTTCATGGATGCATGCAGCACATCGATGTCTCACCCAACCTGCGGGTCCTCAACGGGCGGTGCGCCATGGTCCTTCCCTCCCGGACGCTGGTGCTGGGCGACATGCACCTGGGCATCGAGGCCAGCCTGGAGCTGGACGGCATGCAGCTTCCCCGCGCCCAGTCCAGGGAGATGGGGCGCAGGGTCGACGAGGTCGTGAAGGCCCACCCCCCGGAAAGGATAGTCGTGCTGGGGGACCTCAAGCACGAGTTCTCCCGCAACCTGGACCAGGAGTGGTCGCAGGTGCGGTCAATGCTGGAGCATCTCGGTTCCATCGCCGATGTCACCGTCGTGCGTGGCAACCATGACAACTATTTGGCAACCATCACCTCCAGGCTCGGTCTCGATCTGGTCGACGAGGCGGTGGTGGACGGCGTGCACCTGTCGCACGGCCACCTACCGCATCCCGGCCGGCCATTGGTGCAGGGGCACGAGCACCCCTCGGTGCGCCTTTTCGACGGCGTGGGGGGCTTCGTCAAGCTTCCGGCGTTCCTATACCACAGACAGGCGGAGGTCCTTGTAATACCGGCCTTCAGCCCCCTGGCCGCCGGGAACGACGTGAGCGCCCTGCTCTCCGGGGACGTGCTCTCGCCTGGCCTCCGGGACCTGGACATGGGAGAGGCCGAGGCGTTCGGCTGCAGCGACATAGGGATGATAAGGCTGGGCAAGGTCAGGGACCTGGAAAAACAGCGGCGCCGGGCATAGGTTCAATAGATTCCAGGAACTTCCGGGTCTTGTTTGAAATGCGTACCATAAGCGGAAAGAAGGTGCTCGTCACCGGCGGCGCCGGTTTCATAGGCTCCAACATCGCCCATGAGCTGTGCGGTGACAATGAGGTGCTGGTTCTGGACGACCTGTCATCGGGAAAGAAGGAGAACCTTGACGGGCTGGACGTAGAGCTCATCACCGCCAGCATCAGGGACGCCGACAGGGTCCGCGAGGCCATGGAAGGTGTGGATTACGTATTCCATCACGCGGCGATCGCCTCCGTCCCGCGAAGCGTGGACGACCCTGTCTCCAGCAACCAGGTGAACGTCTGCGGGACCCTCAGGGTGCTAGTGGAGGCCAGGGACGCCAAGGTGCGCAAGGTGGTCTTCGCCTCCTCCTCCGCGATTTACGGCGATACCCCCTCCGAGATGAAGCGGGAAGGGGACCTCCCCGCTCCCATATCTCCCTACGCCGTCACCAAGATGACCGGCGAGATGTACTGCCGCAACTTCTGGCTGAACTATGGACTGCCTACATGCAGCCTCCGCTACTTCAACGTGTACGGTCCCCGCCAGGACCCCTCTTCCGATTACGCGGCGGTGATACCGCGCTTCATCTCCGCGGCCCTGGACGGAAGGCCGCTGACCATATACGGTGACGGAGGGCAGACAAGGGACTTCATCTTCGTCCAGGACGTGGTGCGGGCGAACATATTGGCCGCCACGGACGAGAGGCATCACGGGGAGGTCTTCAACGTGGCCAATCAGAAGAAGGTCTCGGTCAAAGAGCTGGCGTCACAGGTGCTGAAGGCCCTGGGACGGGCGGAGAAGGGGAACATAGTACACCTGGAGGAGAGAAAGGGGGATATCAGGCATTCCCTGGCCGACATCGGGAAGGCCCGCCGCATGCTGGACCTCTCACCCGGATATGACCTGGAGAAAGGGCTGGCCATCACGGTGGCGAGCATGAATAGATAGATCGCCGGAGGCATATCACCTCTTCTTTTTATGATTCGGACCGAAAATTAATTACTGTCATGACCCCTATGCATTTCAGAGGGTTGGTTTGACGGAGTGCATCGTCTGCGGTTGTATATTGAAGAAGAACCAGGACAAATGCCCTGTTTGTGGCGCCTCCCAGAACGAGGACGACGATTATTGATAGGCGATCGTAGGTCAGGGCAAGGCGGTTCTAAGGGCTATCCAGATGGGACCAACCTATTTCATTCGTGCTTCATTCCACCAAGCTCAGGGGCTCACCTGCAGGAGGTCGTTACATCGCAAGTTCATGAACGCTCCTTGACCATGCGGAAGGCGGTCAACAAGCGTCACGCTTCTATCGCGGAGATGCTGAGTAAAGGAGCGTGCAGGGCCTTTCCGGACGGCATGCTCTAAAGGCAGGGTTTCCTGTCACAGACCACAGGTACGCCAATGAACTAGTGATCGTTACATGCGGGGACTTTGCTCCGCCTTCATGATATTTATCTTTGGCTTATTATGGATGTAAGGCGTTTAAACACCATTAACAATAGCTCATGACATTACCATGTGGATGTATAATCCATCCAATGAAAACGGTATGGATGTCACATCCATCCATCAAAGAGTTTATTACTCTCGATTGAAATTTGGACGCAGAAAACTTCTTTGGAGGAAAATAGAAATGGCAAATATGGACGCATTGATTGAGATTGTCGTTAAGGGAAGGATCAAGGAGTCGAAGGGAGCAACCCAGGCCCTCCTCGATGCCGGAGTCACCGCAAGGGAGATCATCTTTGATGGGCTGAGCAAGGCCATGGAGATCGTCGGTGAGAAGTACGAGAAGAAGGAGTACTTCCTGCCCCAGGTTCTTCTGTCCGCCCAGACCCTGTACCAGGGATTGAACCTGGCCCTGCCGAAGTTGGACACCGCTTCCGCCGATGCTGCCGGAAAGATAGTCATCTGCGTGGTCGAGGGAGATGTCCACGACATCGGCAAGAACATCTGCAAGGCCCTGCTGACCGGCGCTGGCAACACCATGTTTGACATGGGTCGCGACGTGCCTCTGAAGGACATCATACAGAAGGCCAAGGACGAGAACGTCAACATCATCGCCACCTCTACCCTCATGACCCCCACCCTGGCGGGCATGAAGGAGATCGAGAAGATGCTGGCCGAGGGCGGCCTGAAGGGCAAGATAAAGACCATGGTCGGCGGCGGTGCCACCTCCCAGGACTTTGCCAAGAGCATCGGTGCGGATGGCTGGGGCTACGACGCGAACGAGGCCGTTCGTGTTGCCGTCCAGCTCCTGAAACACTAAAGGGGCATCGCCCCAAATTCCTTTTTTTTATTTAATCTTATAATAATAAGATAGCTATAATAAAAATAACAGTGCAAAATTTTATACTTGCAGGTCATCATAATGTACAGGTTGAAAATGTCCTCCAATGAGATCGCTGTAGAAAAGGAGATCGCGCATATCAAGCGAAAGGTGGAGGAGATGGGGCTCGAACTTCGGTACATAAGCGCCATGTTGCAGAGCTCTCAGGGGCCGGATTTCCGACGACCTGAGATGTTCGACATGCTGAGGGACGAGGCGCGGCAGAAGGCGGAAGGCCGTCTGGACGCGGGAATGGCCAAGAGATGCGAGATGCGTCCGGAATGCCGCCAAAGGTTCATGGAGCTCCTGGACGAGAACCTCCGGCTTCTGGACCGCCCGCGGATCGCCGAGGAGGACATTGAGCGTCAATCGGAAAAGCTGGCATCCCTGCGCTCGATGGCCGCCTCGGGAGGGTGCGAGGAGTGCTTCCGCGAGGTTGGCTCGATCTTCCAAGACCAGACCGAGCTGATGCATCAGCTGCAGCTTTACCGCAGCAGGGACGAGGTCCGGGACAGCATAGAGGTGATGCCGGAAGCGACGGTGGTGCGCGACATACTGGAGCCGCTTTCCAACCCCCAGAGGATGTTGATAATGAAGGCGCTTAGCCGTTCCCAAAGGTCGTTCACCGAACTTTCCTCGATAACCAACCTTCGCGGGGGGAACCTGCTGTTCCACCTGCAGAGGCTGACAGGTACCGGCATGGTGTTCCAGAGAGGAGGGCATGGCGAATACGCCCTCACTCAAAAGGGCCAGAGGTCTCTGGAGGCGGTGAGCGACCTTTACATCAGAACGTCCGTCGCGGAGCAGCAGGGAACGGCCGTCATCAACGATCACGAACGGGCGCCCATGTCCGCCAGGACCGAATGATGGCGCAACTTGTATAATCAATGAGATTGGTATCTAAAAAACCGGGGGAGTGGATGAAGGGTATATCTAGCCGCACGTTGCCGGGTACGATACTGGGCTGGGTCCTCGCCTTCGAAGGTTTCTTCGCCCTGAGCATATCCGGTAGTGCCCACATAGATGGCATAGGTACCATTACCGCCAGCACGTTCAACCTGGCGGCGGCGCAGCTGGTCGCCCTGGGGATATTCATCTCCGCCATATGGGCCTTCAAGATCGCGTTCCCCCTTATGGAAAGGCCCGCGCTGGTCAAACTTTTCAACATCCTCGCCTACCTGGCGATGGCTATCGTCGCCCTGGAAGGGCTGGCCATAACTTTGATGGCTGGCGATGTGAGCATCAGCGGTCTCGGAGGCGTGGGGAAGAGATGGATAGCGCTGACAGGCGCGCAGCTCTTCGCCATAGGGCTGATGTCCCTGCGCCTGTGGCGCCTGAGGAACTCCATCCCGGCCAACTGGCTTGCGGACCTGCTCGGTTCCATGGCCGCTGTACTGCTGGCCGCCGAGGGCCTCACGGCCATGGGTATCGCCGGCAATGCCACCATACAAGGGTTCGGCGGCATACTGGAACGAACGGTGTTCTACGGGGGGGCCGGTCTTCTCGCCCTTGGTCTGGCGATGTTCGCCATGTGGTCCCTTCTCAACGACCCCTGGGCGGGAAAGCGCCTCGGCAAGCTGCTCAAGGCACGATGGTCCCTGGTCATCCTGACCGCCCTGGGCGCTGTAATCATGGGAGCGGCGATAGCCGCCTCCACCGTTGCCGGAACGGTCACCGTGGAGGGTTCCTCCGGAGCCTCCAAGATATACGTGGTTGCGGGCATAGCCCAGCTGTTCGGGCTCGGGCTGATCTCCCCCATACTGTGGAAGTTAAGCCTGGACCCCCTGGACCGTTCTGGTCTGTACCACCTCATATCCTCCGCCTCCCTGGCCGTGCTGGCCATCGAGGGGGTGTTCGCCATGGGTTTGGCCGCGAACACAAACATCGAGGGGCTGGGCGGCATACTGGAACAGACGTTCCGAATGGCGGGCGCGCAGCTTCTGGTCCTTTCAGGCATAGGCATACTTGCCTGGCTGGTGAAGGACAGCCCGCTGCTTTCCGAATGGCCGAAGCGCGTGGTCTCCTCGGCGTTCCTGATCTCCTCGGCTATCATCGCCTTGGAGGGGATCGCGGTCATCGTCATGGCGGTCAACATTCGCATAGACGGGTTCAGCGGCGTCGGGGAAAGGTACGTGCTCCTGGGCGGGGTGCAGATGCTTCTCCTGGCGTCCTTGGCGCTTCTGTGCTGGTCCCGGACCAGCGGCACGACAGCCAATTTCAGAACGGCGGGCACCGCCGCGGCGGCCTTCCTGGTGCTCATGATGCCCTTTGCCCTGCTGCTCTGACCCAGTTAATTTCTTATATATCGGCCTTCGTAGATGCGGAGAGAGATCAACATGGCTGCTAGAAGATTGGGATTGGGACTGGACACTGGCGGTACCTACACCGACGCCGCGATCGTTGACATGGACACATTGGAGGTGTTGGCCAAGGGCAAGTCCCAGACCACCTATCAGGACCTTTCCATCGGAATGCTCGGTGCGATAGACGAGGCATTGCATAGCGACGCTTACGATCGGGCGGACATAAATTTCGTGGGGCTGTCCACCACCCTGGCCACCAACTCCATACTCACCGGAAAAGGGGGAAAGGTCGGCCACATAGGCATCGGCTGGACGCCCATGCCCGGTTACAGGTCCGGCGCAGACATGGACGCCTACGTGCAAGGTGGCCACGGGGTATGGGCGCAGCAGCAGGCCCCCCTGGACACAAAGGCTTTGGACGAAGCGATCGGGTCCATGAGGGACGAGGTGGACTCCTTCGTGGTCTCTAGCCATTTCAGCGTTTACAACCCCTCCCACGAGCTGGAGGCGGCCCGCAGGATCAAGGAGCTCACCGGGTTGCCGGTGGTGCTGGGTCATCATCTGACATCTCAGCTGGGAGTGCCCGAGAGGAGCGTGACGGCCGTATTGAACGCCCGGCTGCTTCCGATAATCTCTGATTTCCTGGACGGAGTGGAGAGGTCCCTGATGGAAAGGGGGGTAGATGCCACCATACTGGTGTTCAAGGGCGACGGCACCCTGATGAACATCGAGAAGGCCAGGGAAAGGCCGGTGGAGACCATACTGTCCGGACCGGCGGCCAGCCTGATGGGCGGCAAGCTGCTGTGCAAGAAGGACAACTTCATGGTGGTGGACATCGGGGGAACCTCCACGGACATAGCGTATCTGGACGACGGGTTCCCTCGCATATCCAAGGAGGGGGCCACCGTCGGTCACTGGCGGACCAGGGTACGGGCCATAGACATATGGACGGTGGGGCTGGGAGGCGATTCCCACGTCATCTCCGACCAGCGCGGCCGTTTCAAGATAGGTCCGGAAAGGGTGGTCCCCCTGTCCGTGGCCTCATCCTCCTATCCCAACATCAAGGACAAGATGAACTCCACCAGCGAGACCAATTACTACCTTCACGTGGAAAGGAACACCTCCAAGCTGTCCGAGAAGGAGAGGGCGCTCTATCAGTTCGTCAAGGCCAACCCGATATGCACCCTGGAGGAGATACGCCTTGGCGTTCCGGAGGTGTACACCTACCGGGACCTGGTCAAGCGGCTCAAGGACCGCGGCTTCCTGCAGATGACCGGGCTCACCGCCACGGACTTCATGCACGTGCAGGGGCACTTCGACCGTTTCGATACGGAAGCAGCCACGTTAGGGGTACAATTCATGGCCAACTGGGGGCACAAGCCCTTCGACGAGTACGTCGGATCGTTCCAGAGGGAGTTCGTCACCCGGGTGGGCGAGGAGGTCATGCGCAAGGTGGTCTTGGACGAATCGGGGGACATGCCCGAGAGCCCCGGTTTCAACTACGTGCTGAGATCCATGGTCAACGGGAACTCGGGGAGCAGCATAGGCGCCCATACCGCTCTGGACCGGCCATTGGTGGGCATAGGGGCTCCCACGCACATTTACATGCCGCCGCTGGAGGAAAGGATGGACGTCGAGGTGATCATGCCCAGGGACCACGATGTCGGGAACGCAGTGGGAGCGGTGTGCAGCCAGATATCCGAGACGGTGACCGCGCAGGTCTTCCCGAACATGGACAACGTGTTCTTCGTGCTCGGGCCGTTCGGCTCTCCGATGACCTATTCCCACGTGGAGCAGGCCATCAGCTCCGCCCGCCGGCATGCTGAGGAGTACGTGAGGCAGAGGGTGTACGAGGCGGGGGCGGAGAACATCCGCGTGCGCAGCGACACATACGAGAACAAGTTCTTCGGCGGTGACAACGTGGAAGGGGAGCAGGTGGCATGGGTGGACATCGTGGCCAGGGCGACCGGGGACCCCGTCTCCAAGGATAAGAAGGCTCTCTGACATCAACAACCGGACCTACACAGGTCCTACGCTACCGCGGGACGGGATCGCCAACCGGGGGCGATCGGAATGGCGAGCGCCCGGTCAATGAGCTTTCGCCCGAAGCGTGCTATGGACGAATGTCAAAGAACAGTCCCAAAAAACAATTCTCAATGAAAAAAATGAAAAAAGAAAGGATTTGAGGGCCTTTTTAGCCCTTTATGGCCTTGACGATGGCAGCCAGGTTCTCGTCGGCTATGAGCGCGGACAGCCCGCATCCCGGAGATATGACATCGAAACCGGCAGCCGCACAGCGCTTGGCATGTGCCGCGCAGTCCGCAGGGGTTCCCTGCAGCAGCGGGTTCACAACGCCGATGTTCCCGATGAGCGCGGCGCGCTTGTTGACGATCTTGACGCCCTCTTCAGGAACGACCTTCTCCTCGATGGACAGGGCCTTGACGCCGACATTGATCATGTTGTTCAGGATGTCGGTGGTGTTGCCGCATATGTGCAGGACACCGGTGGCGCCCTTCACGCTAGCGAGGGAGTCTCCCATGTAGTATCCAGCATACTCGTCGAACATGTCCGGGGACAGCAGGTCGGTGCTGGCGGACGGCTCGGACATCTGGACCACATCGGCCCCGGCATCCGACAGCGCCTGGGTGTATCCCTTGCATATCACGTTGGCGGCGGCGACCCACTTCTTGACGAGGTCCGGGTCGACCATGATGTACAGCACGAGGTTCTCGGTGCTGACGCAGTGGCCAGCCAAGGTGAACGGTCCGGTGTTGCCGGCGATGATCGGGTACTCGGCCCCGAACTCCGCCTTCATCTTCGTTATGGCCTCCTGGCAGATGGCCGCGCGGCCGCTCTTCAGGAAATCGTCGACGCCCATCAGGTTAGGCTCGTCCTCGAGTGCGAAGGGGTGTCCCTTCACCATCGGGGTCCTGTCCTTGCGGCCCTGGTCGACGGTGGTCACTTTAAGGCTGTCTATCTCAACGGTCAAGCAGAACGGGGCGCGAACGGCCTCGAACCCGAATACCTTGGCCTGTCCAGATCCCAGCTTGACCATCTTGTCGACGTCGTAGTGGGCCTCAGGCCATGATACTCCCAGCTTGTCCATCTGTCCCATGGTTGCGCTCTGCGTGAAAACGGCGACCGGCGGCCGGTCGTGCTGCTTTCCCGCCAACGCGTCCAACACTCTGTCCCTTGGAGTCAATTTTTCAGACAAATTCATTCCCCCTATAATCCAGTAGGATTCTGACCTGTTTCGAGTATCATATTTTCCGTACATTAATCTATCGGGTATGATTGTGAGCATTACATCCTTTAACGTGGTTAAACCCGTGATATCTGGCATGGTAGAGGCCCTATGAAACGATTGTAAAAAACATTAACAAACGTTCAACCAACCTAGGGGGAAGGCAACCGTCCTGCTACCGCCTCGCGAAGGGCGGCAATGTTCTCCAACGGGGTCTTGAAGGCCATCTCGCATCCCGGGGCCATCATGTAACCCGGTCCTTCTCCCCAGTCGGACATCATAGCCCTCGCCTCGAGGGCCACCTCCTCCGGGGAGCCCCTGAACATCAGGAACATCTGGTCAATGCCCCCGACCACCGTTGTCCTGGAGCGGAACATGTCGTAAACGTCCTTGCGGTCCTCGGCCTTGGGGGTGACGTGCAGGGCGTCAACCTTCATTTCCAGGTATCCATCGAGGTAAGGGTTCGCGGCGCAGTTGTGCACTATGGACCTCAGGCCTTTCGAGCTGAACGAGGAGAGCACATCGGAAAGGAAGCCGAGGTCGAACCTCCGCAACCCCTCCACGGAGTTCACGTCGGCGCTGCAGGTGCCATCCTCTATGAAGACATGGTACACGCCCATTCTCGCCAGGTGCTCTCCGTACATGGCCGAGGACATGACCAGCTTCTTCATCAGCTCCTCGACAGGCCCAGGTTCCGACCAGGTGGCGATCAGAAGGTCCTCGTACCCCATGACCTCCCCGCACATCATCATCGGCCCGTTTATGCACCCGACCACGGCCACCTCCTTTCCGCAGGTCTCATGAAGCGTTCCCGCCGCCCTGAGCGGAACGGACCAGAACTCGTCCTTCATGGGATCGACGGGTTGCACCTTATCGATGTCAGCAAGTGAGGATATGGCGTAAACGTCGGAGCGGGGGTAATAGTCCTTCTCCGGCCACTTCCAGGAGGTCCCGTGCGCGTGCGCCTCCACCAGAATGTCTCCCCATCCGGCCATGACGTTGTCGAAACCGGTGACCCTCTGGGCGGCCATGCATATCCTGGCGAACCTCTCCGGGTCGTGATAGCCCTCCCGCATGGTCAGCCCGGCGGCCTTCAGGACGGACCTGGCCGCTCCGAGGTGCTGGTACATTATCGGTGGCCGATCCACCGGCGACCTCTCGATGGCCGCCTCGAACCTCTCCCGCGGGAACATGTCACTCGAAGTGCCTGCCCTTTAGATATCCTTTACCGCTCACTCCTTGACGCGCTTCTCCTTCTCGTAGAAGTCGTTGATGACCTCGTAATCCATGGAGCGCTCGGCCATGAACCCATTGGTGAACTCCAAGGAGGTCTCCCTCACCTGGGGGTCCCACATGCCGTGCACGATCACGTGGACGATCAGCTCGCCCCGCTTCATGTTCGCGGAGCCGAAGCGGTTCTGAACCGTCGGTGGAATGTCCATGTCTATGAGGCTGACGGAGATGGTGGGGCCTCCCTCGGCGGTCAGGAAGGCCTTCACATGGCCGATCATGTCCGCCCCCCGGGCGAAGCATTCCCCGGTTATCCCGTTCATAAGGTCAAGCACCATTCTCTCCGAGCGTTCACCGTCCAAAGGGTCCTCCGCGTAAAGCCGTAGCCACATGGAGAACTTACCCAGCTCGTCCGAGGCCCGGTGCGTGAGCAGCTGTCTTTCCTTCAGGTCCATCCGTTCACTCCCCGTACCTCTTGTCGAAGCGGTCCTCCGCCTCCGTCAGGTCGTACACCACCGCCTCTCCGTGCACCATTAGGTCGGCCACCTCCTTGATGCCCTGCCCGGTGCGCGATGAGCCGTAGTAAAGCCGGACATCGGGGTTGAGCCCCCTGACCATCTCCGTGACCGTTCGCAGCCTCTCCTCCCCGACCGCGTCCACCTTGTTTATCAGCACGGCATCCGCCTCCACGATCTGGGTCTCTACCAGCCTGCGCACGTTGTTCATGAGCTTGTCGATGCGCAACGCGTCAACGAAGGTCACTATCGGGGACTGTTCCAGCATCTTCGGCATCTTCTTCACCGTCTCCGCCGCGGCCTGGCGCAGGCCAAGGGGTATTGCCACTCCGGTAGGCTCCACCAGTATTATGTCCGGGCGATAGCTCATGTAAATGCCAGTGACGGTGGTGGTCAGGGTGCCCTGCACCTCGCAGCATATGCACCCGCCGGATATCTCCCGGGTGTTGATGCCGTGCACCTCCATGCACTTGCGGTCAACATTGATATGGCCAACGTCGTTCACTATGGTGGCCACCTTGAGCCCGCGCGTGTTGAGCTCCTTGGCCACCTCGATCAAGAATGTCGTCTTGCCGCTTCCCAAGAAACCTGTGACCTGGGCTATCCTCATGGTATCATTCCATCGCCGTTAAGGTCCTTACGGGTATAATTCCGTTGCCTCGCAGCGTGCATGGAGGGTCGCAAGGAACATGGGAAGCTGGATACCTCCGCAAAGTCCGAACCTCCGGGAACAGTATTATAAATCCGACGAAAGCTTTCTCCCCACGAGGTTATCCATGGCATTGGGAGTCGCGCTCGATTTGGGCACTAGCGGTTACCGGGGACACCTGGTAGATCTGGACAAGAAAGGTAAGATCCTGGCTACGGCCATTACCATGAGGCACCCGCTACCTGGGGCCAACATCATGGACCATTTGCACTTCTGGATGGAGAACGGTCCTGAGGTAGGCCATCGTATAGTCATCGAGACCGTGGACAAGCTGATCGGTACCTTGGGGGCCAAGCCAGAGGAGATCGAGAGGGTGTCCGTGTGCGGCAACCCCGCGCAGATGTCCATGTTCGAGAAGATCGAGGTACGTGATCTGGCGTACGCCGGGCAATCCATACTCAAGAGGCTGAACGTCAAGATCCCCGAACGCAAGGCGCACTCCATCAAGGCCGAGGAGCTGGGAATGAACTCGGTGAGGCGCACCGCCGAGGTCAGGATACCTCCATCGATCCGCCACGAGATAGGAGCTGACGCTCTTGCCATGATCATGAAGACCGGGCTGATGGACAAGAAGGAGACCTGCCTGGTCACCGATTACGGCACCAACGCCGAGATGGGCCTGTTCTACAAGGGTGAACTGTACACTGGCTCCGCCGCTGCCGGGCCGGCCATGGAGGGGCAGTCCATCGACTTTGGGATGCTGGCCGCGCCCCAGGCCATTTCCGATATCACACTGGGCGAGAACGGCAAATGGTACAACATAGTACTCAACGACAAGCTGCACCCGACAAAATCCTCATTGGTCGATCCACGCACCGGGGAAGAGCAGCGCCTTGACGGGGTAATAGCCCGCGGCATAACCGGAACAGGGACCGTGGCCGCCATGGCCGTAGGGTTGGAGACCGGCATCATCAAGCTGCCGTACGTGGACACTCCGGACCACAAGATACATCTCACCAACGGCATACACTTCTGCGAGGAGGACGTCCGGGAGGCCGGCAAGGCCACCGGGGCCATACGCGCCGGGCACCGCACCCTCATAGAGGAGGTGGGAGTGGATGAGCGCGATATCAAGACCATGTACATGGCCGGGGCCTCCGGTACCTACGTCGATCCTATCAAGGCGCAGACCGTAGGGCTCATCCCCAGGATCCTGGAGAAGACCGTGCAGGCCGGGAACACCTCCCTCATGATGTCCTACGACATACTGGTGGACGATGACGGCCTGGACAAGATGCAGGACGTGGCCAACGCCATTTCCAGCAAGCACATCATGTTCGCCACCAGCAAGGTTTTCGAGGACATATACGTCAACGAGATAGCCTACTGGACCGAGGGCATGTCCATGGAGATGTACAACGAGATGATCAAGCATGCCGGGCTTCGGCCGCTGCCTGACATCGTCCGTCCCAAGGAGACCATACGCCTGGTGTTGTCCGACATACCGGTGATCGGCGCTCGCGGACTGAAGACCTTGGACGATGTGGGCGTCTACCTCATGGGGTCCTTCGAGGGATGCATAGGCTGCAAGAAGTGCCAGAAGGAATGCCCCGAGTGCGCCCTGCAGGTATCGACCGTCGGCGAGAAGAAGTACCAGATCAGGATAAACACCGAGCACTGCTTGGGAACGGCCTGCAAGAACTGCCAGTCCGTCTGTCCGGAAGGGGTCTTCGACTTCTCCGGTCTCAAGATAGTCAAGAAGGGAGAAGCTTAGTTGAGGCTCACCTGCCTGGTAGAGGATAGCTCGGGCACCGCGAACCCCGGCATGTCCATTTCCAAGGCCGCCGGCAACTTCCTCGCCGAGCACGGCCTGTCCATACTGGTGGAGACCGACAGGGGCAAGAAGGTGCTGCTCGACACCGGTACCTCGGAAAGGGCGTTCCTGAACAACATCGGCCTGATCGGCCTTAGACCGAAGGACATAGACCTGGTGTTCATCTCTCACGGACACTACGATCACCTGGGCGCTTTGCCTCTGCTTCTGAGGGAAGGGGTACCGGTGCACACCCACCCCCTGACCTTCCATGGCCGGCGCTTCTTCGGGACGCCCAGCTCGAAAAGGGACATAGGGCCTTCCGCGGAGCTCATAGCGCTACTGAAGGAGAACCCCCCGGTATGCGACGACCGGCCCAGGGAGCTGGTGACGGGGGTGAGCACCACCGGGGAGATCGCCAGGAGCACCGACTTCGAAGTTCCCGCCAACTTCCTCATCGAGAGGGGCGGCGTGATCTCCCAGGACCTCATCCAAGAGGAGCAGGCGATATGCATATCCACCCGTAGGGGCCCCCTGGTGCTCACTGGCTGCGGACATCCCGGGGTCGTGAACATATTGACCCAGGTCCGCTCCCGCAGCGATGGCGAGATCTTCATGCTGGCCGGCGGGTTCCACCTGTGGAAGGCCGGTCCGGACGTACTTCAGCGCACCGTGGAGGGGGTCAAGGGCGTCGGCGTGGAAAAGGTGGCACCGATGCACTGCACCGGGTTCGAGGCGACCAAGATGTTCTCGGACCGTTTCCCCGGCTTCGTCCTCATGGGCACTGGCTGTTCCATGGAGATCTAGAGGTCCCTGGTCGCCTGCTCCATCATCATGTCGGCGAAGGTGGCCACGGGCAGGGCGCGCTTGGCGTATTCCAGTGGTCCGTAGACGACGTGATCGGCCCCGGCAGCTATGGTGATGGCCACCGCCGAGCTGTCAACGCTTCGCCTGGCCTCCTTGGGGTCCTTCATTCCTTCCAGGTTCAGGCACTCCACCGCGTTGTGCAGCGCGCAGCCCGTGGGCAGCCCCCACTTGGCCTTGGCCACCAGAATGGAACGGAGGGCGGAACCGGCACTGAGGTCCGGGGAGGTGACCGCGGTGTCCACCAGGACCTTCTCGATCCCCAGGTCCTCCGCCGTCTGTACCAGCCCCTGCGGTATCAGATCGTCCCCGTTCTCCAGCATGTATATCCTCCCCTTAACGTCGTCCCCGCGCGGGTTGAAGGCCAGCACGACCGCGTTGACCGGCGGGCAGGCGCGCAGGGCTTCCATCTCCTCGCCAGAGAGGCCGGCATTGATGGTGTTGTACACCACCCTGTCCAATATCCCCATCTCCCGCGCGCTCTTCAGGAAAGACAGGCGCACCTCGGAGCTGCCTGAATCGGCGAACAGCGGTCCCGGCACCGCGTCGCACACCGCCTCCAAGTAGGATCGGGCCGCCTCCTTGCTCTCGGCGTAGAGCATAAGGCCGGAGGGGCATTCGCAGCTCTTCACCAGATCGAGATGGTCGTTGAGCCGGTCCTTCAGCTTGACAAGGTCCAATGTGCCCTGTCGTGGGTCCAGGACCACCGAGTGCCGGGGATAGAAAAGCGAACCGACCATCATCGTCCTCCTCCTTCCAGGCTGCCCGCCGACCTTGACCCCCCCTATGACGTGCTCCCTTTGCGCGGTCTGGAACTTGTACATGTCAGACCCCCATAAGATAGGAGCGCATTCTCAGGGCCAGTTCCACCGAGGGCACGGTGATCATCCTTCCCTGCAGGGGCTCCAGAAGCACCCCGAACTCCTGGGAGACCACTATCATGCCCATGTCCGTGTTCAGTCCCTCGGAGGGGAGGCGCAGCATGGGGCTAATGAAGTCGTCCGAGGCCAGGTGCATCTGGCGGGCGATGCTCCCCCCATCTCCCGTCAGACCATTTGAACCAACGAGCAACCCTTCGCCGGGGTACGGTTCGTAGCTCCGCTCCGCCAGTGACCGAAGAGTTCGCTCCAGCCGGTCCCTGCTCTCCGGCTCGAACTCGTATATTGGATCGTAAGCGGCTATCTCCTGGGGCGTGGTATCGTCCATGATGTCCACTAGCTCCACCTGCTCGCGGAAACGCTCTATGGCCTGCAGGGAAAGGTCGCATAGGAATGGGATGGCGGACCTGGTGTTCCGGATCCGCCGGTGCTCGTCCACGCCGTTCTCCATCAGAGCGTGCAAGGCCGCTCCCGGAAAGTGCCCGAACTCCTCCTTGCCGCAAAGCACCAGCACCCTCAACCGGGGGTTGGACACGACGTTCATGATCACCTTCTCCAGACCGATGTTCTCAGTTTTCAGTATCCCCTTTATTCGGTAGAGTTCCGGCGGCACCTCCACCGCACCCCTGCCGACTATCAGCACCGCGACATACGAACTCTCTTTGCCCAACACGTAATCGCCGCTGGCCACGGGCCATTCGTCCTTTCCCGCCATTACCGTTCCCCTGGCGAATTGAATTTGAACGATATATTAAACAATGTGTGGCCAGCTATCACCCGTTAACCCGTTCCTGCATAAGAAGGCCGGATCCGATGGTCCGAGGATAACCGTTTTATACCGCCATTTTTGTAATACGCGACAGGAAGGGATGAAATGGGAGTATCAATAGCCATTTGCGAGACAGACAGCGACAGTGCCTTGTGCAAGGTCGGGAAGACAACGCTGCTGAAGGTGAACCTGAAGGACGTAGCGGGCTTCGAGGACATCGCCGAGTTCGACCTGGTGGTGCCAGCAAGCCAGGCCAAGCTGGTGCTGGGCGCTGAATGGGAGGCGTTCCTGAAGCGGAACCGCCTGGACCCCGAGCTGGGATCGCTGTACCTGGAGAAGGTGAAGAACGAGGCGGACCGAGCCCTGCTCACCGCCGAGAGCCAGAAGCTCTATACCGGATGGATATCCCTGGACAAGGTCCCGGCCGAGCGCATGTCCGACCTGATGGACAGGGCCGGCAAGGACGACCGGCTGACCGGTTGGGACATGCTGTCCTTCGATGAGATGTCCGACACCTGCAAGAGGTGCCCACTGTCTTGGGACGAGGGAAGGGGTTGCATGGGCACGTTCGGCCCGGAGAGCAGCGCCCTGCCCGGCATAGCTCAGAAGTATGGATGTGCCATAGTTGCCAGCGTCCCTTCCTCCGTGGAAAGCAGGAAGGCGTTCTCCGTGGAGGACGCCGGCAAGCTCCTGGAGGAGGTCAAAGTGCTGAGGGAGAAGCTGCCGGACGAGGGCAAGGTCATGGTTCGCCGCTACTCCGGGGTTCTGGACCGGTTGGAGAAGATGGGGAACACGTGCATCACGTACAAGACCCGGTTCTACTTCCTCTAGACCGAAACCCTTTTTTTCACATTTTTCCATTGTTTTCCGAACCGAGATGAGCGACGAACCACCACGAACGAACTGTTTAGGATGCAGCACCGGCCTCTCGATCAGCGAGGGGGAGATGATACTGGTGAACGGTCAGCTAACGGAGATCAAAGGTCTGGACGAGATCATGGAAGAGGTACGCAAGCTCAAGCTCCAGAAACGGAAGGATATCGCCGATGGGCTGCTGGAAAGAACGCAAGCGCGCAACCCTGTTCCAGAGGGATCGGAGCGGCAGTACCGCGACGCGCTGATGGACGAGTACGACCGGCGCTATCTCACCGTGATGTGATCACGCCGTCACGCGCAGGTTGAGGTTCAGGCTCTGCACCTCGTTCTCCACCGCACCCAATATCCTTTCCTCGGCGGAGGTGCCCGTGAAATCGAGCATCGGCAGCGGGGCGTAGGGGAGGGATGGAACGCCGTCCGCGTAGAGGAGGAACCACAGCTTGTAGTTGCCCTCCAAGCTCACATTGAAATCGTAGGGTACCTCCCATTGCGCCTCCCACTCTCCCTCCAGGTCAACGTCGGTGTGCTCCAGGGTCACGTTGAACGAATCAAAGTAGTACATAGCGTGGACCTGCGTCACGTTTTCCACGAAGCTCATGTTCACCAGCCACAACTCCACGGTGTAGTCCACGGTCCGGTGCTCGTGGTTGGCGATGCCGATGATTATGGACGCGTCCTCCCCCACGGTCAGGTTCCTGGGGTACCCGGTGGCATTGCCACCCGGTCCAAGAACGTAGAACTCCGTGAAGCTCTCGCCCTGCCGAGGGACGGCCACCACGTAAACCAGTGCGATGACGGACGACAGTATGGATATCACCAGGACCACGGTCAGCAGCTTGTCCACGCCCTTCTCCGCCCTGAACTGCGCGGAGTATCTCTTCCACACGGCGGCGGGATCGAACGGGAGGTATGGCTTTTTGGCCATGTCCCTTCGGAACAGCCCCCCGGCGCTTAGGGCCACGTTCAACGCGGCCAACGAGAACAGTATCGGGGCTAGCCGGATCCCGAAAGGCGTGTAGTTCAGGCCGAAACCGACCAGCGGGGATATGGCGATGCTGAGGCCGAAAGACAGTGCCACCCTCTCTATGATCTCCAGGTCCTTGCCCTCCGGGAACAGCACAGAGAGCGCCGCGTAGCCTGGGAAGAACAGTATGAACGGGAGCCCGATGACGATGCGCAGCGCGCTGTCCGGCAACGCGTATATCACCAATATGAGTATCAGGGACAGGATGCCGATGGACCAAAGGTCCCAGTCCCTCCTGGGCTGCGCTCTCATCCCTATCGGGGAGTGAGTGAGCGTATTTATCCATTTGCGACCCTTTCTCATCGATTGACCAGTTATTAATAATCCGTGCGGCATTCCAGCCTTGCCATGTCCATCTGCGAGCTCTTCGACCTTGAGGAAATTAGGATGATCGAGATGAACTTCCAGGACGTGTCCAACGAGGCCCTGCTGGTCCACATGCTGCGCGGGGGCAGCGAGGCGCGCCTGCTGATCAGCCAGGACGAGGTCCCCCTGGCGATGGCCAGGGAGGACGATGGCTGGAAGGTCGTTAGCTTCCTCTGGAAGGAACCGTCCGAGGAACTGATCGAATCGCTCCCGGAACTGGACATAAAGGTGTATACCTGCGACACCGAGACCTACCGGGAAGCCGTGTACGACCATTTCTCCCGTATGATGCTTCAGGAGTTGGAACCGGCCATGGAGGACGTGCCCCATGACCGGACCAAGAAGGTGTCCGATCTGGTCTGGAAGGAGTGGAACTTCAAGCCAGGTGACCTCTGCTACGATTGCTGCTGCGGTTCCGGAGTGGGCAGCCTGGCATTGTCCAAGGTGGGTATGAGGGCCTTCTCCTTCGACATAGACGGGTCCCTTCTCTGCCGGGGCCTCAAGCAGGGAAGGCTGCAGACCTACAGCACCGTGCAGATGGACGCCACCAAGGCCTCTCAATACCTGGAACGGGCGCATTTCGCCCTCATGCTGATGGCCGGCGACATCGGACCGGGGACGTCATGGGTGTGGCAGGCGATATTCGAGCAGGTTTTGCAGCTGGCGGACCACGTCATGGTCACGGTCGGCACCAAGGAGGAGGCGGAGCAGCTCAGGGCCTGGTCGGAGGCCAAGGGAAGGAGCTCCCGCGTCTTCGAGAACCCCCGGGACAAGTTCTACGACCGTTGGGTGCTAGTGGCGGATTAAGGCCGGCCTACAAACCTTTTATCTATTCCTTTGGGCCTTTTCTATCAGGTGTTAATTTGACCGACTACGCGAAATGCTCCCAGGTCATCAAGGACGTGCTGGGAATAGATAACGAGCCGGTGGCGGTCACCCTGGTAAAGAAGGGTCAGACCCTTCCCGAGGGCTACAAGGTCCCGGAGAAGAACATCCGCCACTGCCAATCGATCATGAGGGCCAGGAGAGGGGAGAAGTTGCTTTTGACCGGCGACAAGCACGCCTGTCACGTGGGCGCCTCGGCCCTTGGCCTGGTGCCAATACCCGACAAGGTCAAGACGGGGGAGTTCCATTATAACATCGGTCTCTTCGACTCCCCCGCGGCGGCCAAGAAGATGATAGAGGAACGCCCTGAGCTGGAATGCGGGAGCGTGGTGGCCACGGCCATCTCTCCTCTGAGCAAGACCGAGATACCTCCCGATGTGGTCATCGTTACGGGCATGCCAGAGCAGATATACTGGCTGCTGCCGGTCGCCGCTAAGTTCAAGGAGGGCGGGGAGGTAACGGTGAAGCTGGAACCTTTCCAGGCCAGCTGCGCCTATTCTACCGTGTACCCATACAAGAGCAACAGCCTGAGCATGTCCATTGGATGCTACGGGTGCCGTCGCTCCACGGACCTGGAACCCTCCGAGATGCTGGTAGGCATTCCCGCCACCAAGCTGGAGGAAGTGGTGGAGATACTGGACAAGATAAGGGCTCAAAGAGAGAAGGGCAAGGTCAAGACCGGTTGAACAAAACGATTTTCTAAACATTTTTTTATTTTTCGCATATAATTGGAACAAAGGTCCAAATATGACCGAAATCCATAGACTTTTTGCAAATAATTTGCAGGAACCATCATGGACGTTATAGACCTCAAGATATTGAGGATGCTTAGGAAGAACGCCCGGGAGAATCTGGGGACCATCGGTGATGAGATGGGCGTTTCCAAGGCCACGGTCAGCAGGCGCATATCCCGTCTTGAGGAGGAGGGCTATGTCAACGCCTACACCATGCAGGTGAACACGGGCAAGATGGGGTTGATGAGGGCGCTGATCGGGCTGCAGGTGGTGGGGTCGCCACTGAGCTCGGTCATCGACGAGCTGAAGAAGTTTCCTGGGGTGCAGTACGTCCACAAGGTGTTCGGAGACCATTCCCTCATTTGCGAGGTGTACTCGACCAGCGTCGACAGTCTGTACGACCTCATACAGGACAAGATCGTGAGCATTCCAAGCGTTCAGAGGGTGGAGGTCGACATACTCATCGAGAGGATACCAATAAACGAGGATGCCATGTTCGATCTGGCCTTGCCGATCACTGAGAGCTCGTCCCGGGACTGAGCACGCGTAACCTTTTAGACAGCTTGCACGATTTCCCCTTCCATGGAACTGCACCCCGCTCCCAAGACATACACCAAGGACGGCCATAGGGCCATAAGTCCCGCGGCCACATTAAAGCGGATAGAACCGCTCATGCCCCGGGCGGGCATCACCAGGGTGGCGGACATAACCGAACTGGACCGCATCGGTGTGCCGGTTTTCTCCAGCATACGGCCAGGGGCCAAGGAGGGTGCGATATCCATTTACAACGGCAAGGGGGCCAGCAAGGAGCAGGCCAAGGTCTCCGCTATAATGGAGGCCATGGAGCGCTGCTCAGCAGAGCCCAGGGCCGATGACAGGTACCGCCGGGACATGATGGACAACATGCTGTCGTCCGAGAACGCCCTGGACCCCCGAACCCTCATACTGCCTCCATTGATGAACATGCACGTCCTTCAGCAGCCCATAGCCTGGGTGAAGGGCTTCGACCTGATGGAGGGTGAGGAAATATGGGTACCGGCATGCGCAGTGTACCATCCATACGTGGCCGTGAACGACCTGCAGCTGTTCCGATCGAACACCAACGGGCTGGCATCCGGGAACAACATGGAGGAGGCGGTGCTGCACGCCATGTGCGAGGTGGTGGAGAGGGACGCCTGGTCCATCTGCGAGGCCCGGCGCAAGCCCCGGCAGGACATCTTGGTTGGCGATGACTGTCCTGTTGTCTCCGAACTATTGGAAAAGTTCAGCAGCCAAGGCGTGGAGGTCCATCTGAAGGACCTGACCAGCGATGTGGGCATACCCACCATAGCCGCGGCGGCCGATGACGTGCGCATGAAGGACCCGGCACTTTTGAACCTGGGTGTCGGGACGCATCTCAGCGCAAGGGTAGCGGCGATAAGAGCGCTCACCGAGGTGGCGCAGAGCAGGTGCACGCAGATACACGGCGCCCGGGAGGACACCACCAAGGCCGACCTGAACCGAACCGTTGGATACGAGAAGATGAAGAAGCTCAACTCCATGTACTTCTCTTCGTCGGAAGGGACCGGCATCGCGGACTTTCCCGAGCAGGACACCAAGGACCTGCTGGAGGACATCGAGCTTGTTCTCGCACGCCTGGACTCCATCGGCGCTGACAAGGTCATCGCCGTTGATCTCACCCGTCCCGACCTGAACGTTCCAGTGGTGCGCATGATCGTACCGGGCATGGAAATATACGCCATGGACATGGACCGCTTGGGTCCGAGGCTGCTCGAATGAGCCGCCCGGTCGTGTATCTCGGTCCCAGCCTGCCCGTCGAGGAGGCCAGGGCCCTGCTGGACGCCGAATACCGGCCACCGGTGAAAAGAGGCGACCTGTCCGCCCTCGGCCCCGCCGAGGTCGTAGGGATAATCGACGGTGCGTTCCTGCAGAACTGCTCGGTCGGACACCGGGAGATACTCTCCCTGCTATCGAGAGGGGTAAAGGTGATCGGCGGGGGAAGCATGGGAGCCCTGCGGGCCGCAGAGATGCAGGCGTACGGGATGATCGGCGTGGGAAGGATATTCCAGATGTACGCCGACGGTGTCATCGAGGGAGATGACGAGGTGGCCCTGGTGTTCGACCCAGCTTCTATGGAACCCCTGTCCGAGCCCATGGTCAACCTGCGTTTTTTGATGGATAAGATGCTAAAGGAGGGAAAGGTCTCCGCCGGGGAACATCACGGCATTCTGTCTTCCTATCGTTCGATCTACTATCCAAGACGCACCATAGCCGCCTTCCTCGATACTTCGGAAAAGTTCCTAGGGGAGGAGAGGGGCCGCGTTTTCCGTCAGGATTTCCCAATTCTCTATCAGGATGTGAAAAGGGAGGATGCTATTTCCGTCATTAAACGCATTGGAGAACTGGTGTAAAGGGCGCATTCCTTAATATAGTGCCTCCATAAAAAAATTAAAACGAGCCTCTAATATAATATTAAATATTTTCAATATAAAAAATTTTTACACCGTTAAAGTAACACCGTTCATGCCTGGACGGTGTGGAAAATTAAGCTATTGTTTAACATGGATGGATTGTCCATCCATCATCAAGCTTATATTCTAACTTAACATTCACAAGTCCGCAAGGGGTACCGGTTTTCTCATGAATGATGCAAATCTGATCGAGGAGACCGAGTAAATGAACAGGAGGTAAAAAATGGCAAAGTACAAGGACAAGGTGGACTTGTATGACGACAGAGGCAAACTGATCGAGAAAGACGTGTCTCTGGACGCTATAAGTCCTTTAAACAACGCCGCCATTAAGCGAACCATATCTCTGACGAAGAGAACTATCGCCGTCAACCTTGAGGGTATTGAGAAGGGTCTCAAGACCGGAGCGGTTGGAGGATTGAACGTTCCCGGCAGGGTCTTGGACATCGCTGTAGTGGCGAACGCTGACAAGCTGGCCAAGAAGATCAAGGACACTCTGAAGGTCGCCAAGGACGATGACACTGAGATCAAGATGATGGCGGGCGGAAAGAGAATGGCCGTGACCTGCCCCAGTAGCAGGATAGACACTGGAGCCGAGTACACCACGGGATACACCGCGGTGGCCGCCGCTGTCACCGAGGCAATCATCGAACAGTTCGATGTGAACATGTTCGAGGCCTCGATGGTCAAGGCAGCTGTCTGGGGAAGGTACCCGCAGACCATCAACATGGTCGGGTCCAACCTGAAGAGCATCCTCGACGTCCCGCAGCTGAACGAAGGTACCGGCTACGCCCTCAGGAACATCATGGCTAACCACATAGTCATGCTGACCGGCAGGAACGCCATGAACGCCGCCGCGCTGTCTTCTATATATGAGACCGTGGCCGCCTACGAGATGGGCGATGCGATCGGCAACTTCGAGAGGCAGCACCTGCTGTCCCTGGCCTATCAGGGACTGAACGCCAACAACCTGGTCTACAGCTGGGTAAAGGAGAACGGCAAGACCGGCACCGTCGGTGATGTCGTAGCTTCCATGGTTGGCCGCGCTCTTGATGACAAGGTCATCAAGAAGGGAAAGAAGTTCCCCTCCGGATTCGTTGAGTACACAACCAACGACTTCCCGCTGTGGAACGCCTATGTTTCCGCTGGTCTGCTGGCTGCGATCTGCGTGAACATCGGTGCCGCTAGGGCTGCGCAGGGTATCCCATCCACCATTCTGTACTACAACGACCTGGTGGAGCACGAGACCAGCCTGCCCGGAACTGACTACGGTAGGGCCATGGGTACTTCCGTCGGTATGTCCTTCTTCAGCCACTCTATCTATGGTGGCGGCGGTCCTGGACTGTTCCACGGAAACCACGTGGTTACCAGGCACGCCAAGGGAACCGTCATACCCGTTATCGCCGCTGGATGCTCTCTCGATGCTGGTACTCAGTACTTCAGCGCAGAGAACACCTCTCTGATGATGGGGGAAGTGTTCGGTGAGATCGACGTGTTCAAGGGCCCGTTGAAGATGGTCGGCAAGGAGGCCAAGAAGCTGAAGGAGCAGGGTGCTTAAACATGAGTCAGCCTACCTCCGAGGAGGTACCCCTTCCTGAGATCATGGTATTTCCGGAGCGTATGCTCTTGGCCGATACCACCGAAACGCTGCTGAACAAGCTGCATGAGGTGAAGAACGTCAAGAGGATCACCGTGCAGGGCGAGGACCTGCCGGCGATCATGAAGGCAGGCCCCGGTACCGGCGGTCCGGTGGATCATCCAGAACGCCGCGTCATCAAGGTCGCAGGCAAAGATATGGAACTGAAGGTATTGGTCGGTAGGATACTCGTAGAGATATCCGACATGGACTTCGTACCTCAGGCCATGAAGGATATTAAAGAGGTATGCGAAAGCGTGTTCCCCTTTAATTTCACTCTAGAGGTAGGCAGATACTCAAAGTTCAAGCCAACTGTATCCGACTACAAAAAAGGATTGGTGAAATAACATGGCTAAATCAAAGTATAAGGCACAATTCTATCCTGGCAACACCCTGCCCGCCAAGAACCGGAGACGCTTCTTGGACCCCAGCGAGAAGCTGGAGAAACTCCGCGACGTTCCGATGGACGACGTGGTCAAGATCCTGGGTCACAGGACCCCTGGTTCCGACTACGCTACCATCCACCCGCCGCTGGAGGAGGGTAACGAGCCCGACTGCCCTATCAGGGCGCTGGTCGAGCCCATCGAGGGTGCGAAGAAGGGAGACAGAATCAGGTACGTTCAGTTCACTGACTCCGTGTACTATGCCCCTATCATTCCGTATGTTAGAGCTCAGATGTACATGTGGAGATTCAGGGGAATCGATACCGGTACCCTGTCTGGAAGGCAGATCATCGAGATGAGGGAGAGGGACGTCGAAAAGGTGGCCAAGGAACTCATCGACAACGAGACCTTCGATACCGCTAGGACCGGTATCAGGGGAGCGACCGTGCACGGCCACGCCGTTAGGCTGGACGAGAACGGGCTGATGTTCGATGCCTGGCAGAGGTTCCGGTGGAACGCGAAGAAGGGCGAGGTCGAGTATGTGAAGGACCAGGTCGGTGTCCCGTTGGACAAGCCTGTTCCGGTCGGAAAGCCCATGCCCGAGAAGTGGTTGAAGGACCACACTACCATGTTCCGCGCCGACGGCGTAGACATGAGGGACGACGAGGAGGTCATGAGGCAGAACCTCAGAATACACACCCTCAGGACCAAGTGTGGCTTCCAATCCTTCAATGTTAAGGAGGACTAAATATGGCGAAGGAAAAGGAAAAGATGTTCATCGCCGCCATGCACAAGAAGTTCAAGGAGGAACCCACCGAGGTCCGCTCCAAGCACTATTCCTACGGAGGCTGGAGACAGTCGAAGAGGAAGCGGGAGTGGGTTGAGCAGTCCAACAAGATTGCCAAGGCCCGTGGAATCCCCATGATGAACCAGGATGTTGGTGTGGCTCTCGGCCAGCGTGTCTTGATGCCCTACCAGTTGTCCCACACGGACATCTATGGCGAGGCCGATGACCTTCACTGGGTCAACAACGCTGCTATGCAGCAGTGCTGGGACGACATACGCAGGACCGTCATCGTCGGTCTGGATGTGGCCCACAACGTTATCGAGAAGAGGCTGTCAAAGGAGGTCACCCCTGAGACCATCAACCGCTACCTGGAGGCTGTTAACCACACCATGCCGGGCGGCGCAGTGGTACAGGAGCACATGGCCGAACTTTGCCCTGAACTCGTGAAGGACTCCTATGTCAAGGTGTTCTCTGGTGACGACGAGCTTATCGACGAGATCGACAAGTGCTACGTCATCGACATAAACAAGGAGTTCCCCGCGAAGCAGGCCAAGGAGCTGAAGGCCGCTGTCGGCAAGAAGCTGTGGCAGGTCGTTCGTGTCCCGTCCATCGTTGGACGTGTGTGCGATGGTGGTACCATATCCAGGCACTCTGCTATGCAGATATCCATGGCCTTCATCACCGCGTACAGACTGGCTGCCGGTGAAGCGGCTATCGCCGACTTCGCCTTCGCCGCCAAGCACGCCGCGATGGTCGAGATGGGTACCATGATGCCCGCCAGGAGGGCTAGGGGTAACAACGAGCCCGGTGGAATTCCGTTCGGTGTACTGGCCGACTGCGTCCAGAGCACCAGGACCCACCCTGACGACCCCTGCAGGTCTTCCCTGGAGGCTGTCGCTCTCGGTTCCGTCATCTACGACCAGATATACCTCGGATCGTACATGTCCGGCGGTGTCGGGTTCACTCAGTACGCAACCGCCTCCTACACCGACAACATTCTGGAGGACTACACCTACTGGGCGTACGACCTGCTGAAGGACAAGTACGGCGGTCTCTGCGCAAGCGAGCCGAGCACCGAGCTGATGGAGAAGCTGGGTTCCGAGATCAACTCGTACTCCCTCGAGATGTACGAGCGCTACCCGGCCGCCATGGAAGCCCACTTCGGTGGGTCCCAGAGGGCCTTCGTGGCCGCTGCCGCCACTGGTATCGGCTGTGCATTTGCCACCGGCAACGCCAACTTCGGTGTGAACGGATGGTATCTGTCTCAGTACCAGCACAGGGAGAGGCTCGGAAGGCTCGGGTTCTACGGATACGATCTGCAGGACATGTGCGGTGCATCCAACTCGTTCTCTTACAGGAGCGACGAGGGTCTGCCCCACGAGCTGAGAGGACCGAACTTCCCGAACTACGCCATGAACGTGGGCCACCTCGGTGGTTACTGCGGTATATCCATGGCCCCGCACGCTGCTCGCGGCGACGCGTTCGTGTGCAACCCGCTGGTCAAGATCGCCTTCTCGGACAAGAACCTGCCCTTCGACTTCGGCAACATCACCCGGGACTTCGGGCGCGGTTGCCTCAGGGAGTTCATGCCTGTGGGTGAGAGGACCGCGATCATACCCGCTAAGTGAGGTGTCCGATGGAAGTAGGAGATTACGCGAAGTACAGAGTCACCGGGACGGTGGGAAAGATACTGGAAGTGCAAGAGCGCGACGGGGTGGAATGGGCACTGCTCGACACCTACGAACTCTGGTACGTCTCCAGTCTGCTGGACCCTGCCCAGGCGAGCGAGTACAAGCGTACCTCCTACAAGGAGCGGACCCACACGGTGACTCTGGGGGAGCTGCAAGGCCTGGACGAAGAGATCGAGGCCGACATATCCTCCATGACACCCAGCGGGGCTGGTTGAAGCAAGAAACAAACCCTTTCCTTTTATCCCTTTTTTTAAAATTGAAACATCGGAACAGTGTCCGATGGTCTGAGTTTTTTTGAACGGACTATTGAAGGTCGAAACCCACCAATATGCTGGCCAGCTTCGGATCGTCCTCAAGGTCGTAATAGTTCTTTATTATCAAATCCCCTAGCGGGGAGGGGCTGCAGGAGACGATGTTGGTGGCTCCCGGGACCTGCTCCAGCTCCGGAAAGGACACCGGGGGCATCAGGAAGTACTCCTTGGTCTTGGGCACCCTGTCAGTGAAGACAACGAAATCCTCACCAAGCCAGCATATGTTATCCATCTCCTTAAAATGAGAGTGCTGCCCGGGAAGTATCTCCATGCCGATCACCAAGTCGGAATCTCCCATCATGAGCACCGTCGGCTCCGGGGGAGGTCTGAAACGGGTGTCTTTGATGACGCATATGATATGCTTCCTTCTCAAACACTGGTTCACTCCCTCGTTGATAACGTCAAGACCGATCTGGGACTTGATGTTGTCCTCGATCTTCTGAATTGCAGCGATGACATCTTGGCTCAGCAGGAAGGCTTTGCAAGTGCCGGTCATTCCCTTGATTATCTCGACAGCTCTCTCCTCTGGTTGCACGCCGTCGATAACGCCATGGTGTTAGAAATAGATTGTTTTAGTTCGGAAGGATGAGGTGCCGGGGATGGCTGCCCTCCTTGAGATCGGACCTGAGGCCATCGCTAACGGGCACCTCACCGCCCTGACGCCCGATCAGGGAACGAACTCCACGAATACCGGTTTTTTGAGGGCCATGTCGGTGGCGACCTCCGCGGCCTTGATCATGGCCATAGGCACCGGGCAGGAGGAGTGCTTCAGCACTTCACCGCACAGCTGGTAGACGGTGTTGTCCGAGAAGGGCATTCTCATGACGTCCCACACCTCCATGCGCTTCAGGACCTTGTTCAGGTTGCGTACCTGCGGGCAATCGCTTTGCAGGACCTCGAACTCCACCAGCATCCCGTCGCTGCGGGCCTGGATGGTGCTGTGCAATCGGCAAACGCCAGGGTCCACCTTTACCGTGGCCTGAAGAGGGAGCTCTACATCATCGGACATTCGACCTCCATTGTCATGATGCCAGATAATCGTATGCCCTCGGGACGGGGGAAACGATAAGTAAGATGGGCCTCTATTGAAGAACGTCGCCCTTCGAGACTACCTCTTTTACGGTTAGGTCAGGGCGACGAAGGTGAGAATTATGCAAAACATTAGGGCCTCAGCCGAGGCTTCCCCCGGAACGGATCTGAAGAGCGACAGCCCCTGCCAGAACCTGCTGCGCGCGGGCGATCCACAGGTGTTCGCCGTATTGATGTCGTCGGAGGACGTCGTATCCGCCAGTGCGGCCCTCAAGGGATTGTTGGCCGAGAGGGAGGCCGCTCTCCACTCGTGGGATTGTCACGTTCATCCCCTGGAACGGTCCAATGCCCTTCACTGCATCCGGGTGATGCACAACTTCCTTTCGCCTAGGAACGAAAGGGTGAGCGGCATCTCGGTGATAACGCATCTCTTCAACGTTTCGCACGGCTCGGACGAGGGCGTTCACCCGGCCTTCGTCAGTGACGTGCTGCACATACTGAGGGGTACCACCGGCGAACCGGTCCTGGACCTTCAGGAGGCCCCTGACTTCGCCACGCTCGACGGGCATGAAGGGGGCATCGTGCGCTCCGATTACCTTGACGGGATGGCCGAGGCTATGGAGGGCTGGACGCGCAGATACCCCAGCGGGCTGTTGCCGAACGTCATTGCCAGGCGCAAGGAGAACCGTGCCCGGATATTGGAATACCTGAGCGCCGACCTGGACGATTGGAACGATTATGCCTGGCAGATGAGAAACGTCATGCTGAGCCAGGAGGTCATAGGCGACCTTATCGAGCTGACAGCGGAGGAACGCGAATCCATATCGCTTTGCATGGAGCGCCGCATCCCCTTCGGCATCACTCCCTATTACCTCTCCTTGATGGACCGCGAACCCTCTCGGAAATGGGACCACGCGGTGCGCGCCCAGGTCATCCCGCCCCTGAGCTATGTGAAAGAGGTGTTGAGGTCTCGTTCGGACCCGTCCTCCAGCCTGGACTTCATGATGGAAGGGCAGACCTCCCCGGTGGACCTGGTGACCAGGCGGTATCCCGTGATAGCGATATTCAAGCCTTACAACACCTGCGCCCAGATATGCGTCTACTGTCAGAGGAACTGGGAGATCGAAGGCGTTCTCTCCGAGGATGCCATGGCCCCCCCGGAAAAGATAGATGCGGCCCTGGATTGGTTCGAGGGGCATCCCGCGGTGACCGAGGTCCTGGTGACCGGGGGGGACCCCGCCATACTCGCCAACGGACAACTGCGCTCGATGCTCGGTCGGCTGGGCAGCATGCCGCACATCAAAAGGATGCGCTTCGGCACGAGGGTGCCTGTTGTCATGCCTATGAGGATCGATGAAGGGTTCCTGGGGCTGCTGGCTGAACTGCATGACCCCCCCAGGCGGGAGTTCGCGCTGGTCACCCATTTCGAGCATCCCTACGAGGTGACCCCCGAATCGGCCGCGGCGATCAGATCGATGCGCTCACTGGGCATTCCCGCCTATAATCAGCAGGTGTTCACCATGGAGAACTGCCGGCGCTTCGAGACCGTGGCGCTCCGTTCCGCCCTGAAGGAGATCGGGGTGGACCCATATTACACGTTCAACGCCAAAGGCAAGGAGGAGACGTCCGAGTACCGGGTTCCCATATCCCGGCTGCTGCAGGAACGCAAGGAGGAGGCCAGGCTTCTTCCCGGGTTGAGCAGGACCGATGAACCGGTGTTCAACATTCCCGCGCTGGGCAAGAACCATCTGCGGGCCTGGCAGCATCACGACCTGATCTCCCTTACTCCCAGAGGGGAAAGGGTGTACGAGTTCCATCCGTGGGAGAAGAACATCGCCATGGCACCTACCTACGTGCACCGGGACGTGCCCATAGCGGACTTCCTGGACAATTTGGCGGAAAGAGGCGAGGACCCTGAACTGTACCGCAGCATCTGGTACTACTTCTAGTACCGCTCGGCCAGCTTGGCGAGCAGGTCCGAATACGTACCTTTCCCCAAATCCATGGTCGCCATGCAGGCTATGGCCTCTCGCTTGCGCATGATCGGGACGGCAATGATTGGCAATCCCCGATAGGGGCCGCTGGTCGACAACCGGCGTACTATCGAACCCCTCTTCATGGATTCCTCCAGCATCGGTCCGGTGTAATGGGTGTCAATGACCTCCCCGTCCTCGCATCGAACACCGGGGCGGTTCCTGCTGCGCATGGTGACCGGCAATCGTCCCAGCAGCTCGTGTATGGCCAGGGCCAAGCATCTCAGTTCATCCGCCTCAGTATCGTGGCTAAGTATGCTCGTTCCCTCGCTCCAGCATCTCCTGGCCAAATTTCCCAAAGAAAGGGCGGCTGTGACGGCTCCCTTCTCCGCCGCGTCGTAGTTGAACGCTGAACCGATTATGATCACGTCCCCATCGTCCATCCGGAAGTAGTTCTTCAGGGGCGCTACCAGGGATTGGTCTGGATACTCCTCGTCCCCTGGAAACACTATGCGGGATTCTTTGACGACCAAGGTGGTGGCGCCTACCGCCCCGGCCCTGACCGCCTCGTCCCTCTGCTCGCAGCCCATGTTGACCCTGTCGGATGCGCATTTTACCAGCACCGCGCAGTTGAACTTGCCTAAGGTTAGATCGGAAAGGTCGATCTGCCTCACCTCCACGCCGGAGTTGTCCAACTTCCGTTTTCCGCGGTCGGTTATCGTGATGCCCAAGCGGGAGCTTTCGATGCACCCCTCCCTCATCATCTTGTCCAGGATCGTCCTGGTGCTTCCCTCCCCTATCTGCAGTACGCCGGCCAAGGCCTTCCTGCCTATAGGTCCTTCCTTGGCCACCACCTGATGCGCTTTCCATATATGATAGGCGTTGAACTTTGGCGTTGGACCCCCTGCAAAGTAGGAATTGAAGGACATTGGCATTATGGGATGGATATATAATCCATCCATAAATATGTTACATCATCCAATTGTTAAAGCCAGGAGATTTGAACGGGGTAAGTATTATATCTGCAATAATCGTTGGCAAACAGGTATGCCCGAGGGTTCAGAGGTTCTAATAATATTGGACAAGGTCTCCAAGAGCTTCAATGGAAACCAAGTTCTGAAGGACATAACGACTACCGTCCGCACCGGCGAGGTCCTCGGGCTTATCGGCAAGAGCGGTAGCGGAAAGTCCGTCCTTATCAACGCCATGCGCGGGAACGAGGAGTACAGGCCTGACTCCGGACGCATCATCTATCGCGTGAACCATTGCGAATCATGCGGATGGATCGACCTGCCCGCAGCTGGCGTAAAATGCCCAATGTGCGGAAAGGCGACCAAGATCATCGAGGTCGATTTCTGGGCCTTGAACGAAAGAGACCCCGTGCGCATGGCCATGCGCGGCCGCATCGCCATCATGCTGCAGAGGACCTTCGCCCTGTACGGTGACCTCAGCGTCATAGAGAACGTGTTCGAGGCCATGAAGGAGAAGTCCGACGAGAAGAAAGTGGAGAAGGCCATTAAATTGCTGGAGATGGTCAATATGACCCATCGTACCATGCACATCGCTCGCGACCTCTCCGGAGGCGAGAAGCAGAGGACCGTGCTCGCCAGACAACTTGCCCGCAAACCTCTGCTGTTCCTGGCCGACGAACCAACTGGTACCCTGGACCCGGAGACAGCGGACATCGTGCACAAAGCGCTGATAAACGCGGTCAAGGACAGCGGCATGGCAATGGTGGTCACCTCGCACTGGCCAAAGGCCATAGAACTTCTTTCGGACCGGGCCATCTGGCTCGAGGAAGGGATGATCAAGGAGGAGGGAGAACCGAGCGAGATCACCAAGGCCTTCGACGTCAAGTTCGTCAAGACCAAGGAGATGGAGGTCAAGGTCGGTCTGCCGGTCATCCGCGTGGATGGCGCAAAGAAATACTTCTATTCCATCGTCCGGGGCGTGGTCAAGGCCGTGGACGACGTAACATTGGAGGTCGGGGAAAAGGAGATATTCGGTCTGATCGGTCTAAGCGGGGCCGGGAAGACCACCCTGTCCCGCATGATATCCGGGATCACCCCTGCCACGCACGGCGAGGTGCTGGTGCGTATCGGGGACGACTGGGTGAACATGTCCGATCTGGGCGAGGAGGGCAGAGGCCGCGCCACCCAGTACATCGGCATTATGCATCAAGAGAACGCACTTTATCCGTTCAACACCGTCCTGCAGAACCTCACGGTCTGCCTGGGCATGAAGCTGCCGCAGGAGCTCGCCAAGATGAAGGCCATTCAGGTGCTTCGCGGCGTGGGCTTCACGGCCAAGGAGGTAGAGCGCATACTTTACGCCTACCCGGACTCCCTCAGCGTGGGAGAGAAACAGCGCATAGCCTTGGCGCGCACCATGATCATCGAGCCCCGCTTCGTGGTCCTTGACGAACCTACCGGCACAATGGACCCCATTACCCGTCAGGCGGTGGCCAAGTCCGTGCTGCACGCCCGCAAGGAACTGAACGAGACATTCCTCATAGTCAGTCACGACATGGACTTCGTTCTAGCATGCTGCGACCGCGTCGCTCTGATGAGGGGCGGCAAGATGGTCGCCCTGGGGACCCCTCAGGAAGTGCTCAGGGACATGACCCAGGAAGATCTGGAAGGCGACGAGTCTGAGGTCTGCGAGGTCTAAGCTTGAAAGATTCCATAGGCCGTAAGACGCGCTTCGTGGAATGCCGCGAGGCCCGGGGCATGGGCGTGGGCGGAAGCCTGGCCCAGAGGGCTACCATATCCGACAGCGGGCGCGACGTGGTCGCGGTGGCCATGGGTCCCGGCAAGAGGCACATCACAAAACCCGTATGCGAGATCACATACGGGCTGAGGGAGGAGGGCATCGACACATCCGTGATCGTGATAACCGCAGGTTCTGGCGTTCCCTCCGACGCGGTGGACGTTTCCACCAGCTCCCTTTTCGGATTGGACCCCGTCGAGGTGGCCCGCATACAGCAGTTCAAGGTGGCGCTCATTCACCTTGGTAACGTGCGAAACCACATCATATACAAGGCCCGCCTGATCCTGAGGAACGTGGACCTTCCGGCGGTCATCTGTTGCCAGGCCCCGGTGGACTTCGAGGACTTCGCCCGGATCGGCTGCAAGACCCGTCAGGTTATGCCCAGCGAGGGTAACATCGGGACCAAGGGGACCATAATGGAGATAATCACCGGCGTGGTCCGTGGCACCACCGTGAGCCAGGTGAAGCTCGACGAGATCGTGGCCAAGGTCAAGCGCACCATGCCTTAAATGTCGTAACCAATTATGTGCGTCCAGCAGTTAGTGTTCCCGTAGCCGAGACGTTCGCGTATGTAATCATCGGACACCGTTGATATGCTGGCGCTGACCAGTCTTTTCAGTCCGGGTATGCCTTCCAATGGGGGAAAGGTCAAGGGAGGTATCAGGAAGTACGGCTCGCCGACTATGTCCACGTCGCCGTACAGAACGAAGTCCTCGCTGAGCATGTAGGCGTTGTCCCTGAGCTTCACCCCTTCCCGCTTTCCTTCCGGCAGGTACTCCCCTATTATCTGGCCTTTCTGGTCCACCATGTGCACCGCCTGGTTCTGGGAATGGAGCATGTCCACTTCGTGCTGGGCGACCACCACCAACACCTCCTGCCTGGTGAGCACGTCCCAGACGCCCATGTTGACGAAGGCCATGAGGCCTCCGACCGCGCCGTTGCCCTCGGCATACCGCTCACGCCGCTCCAATTCCTGGCGGAATTCTTGGTCGAGGAACACCAGGGTCTCTATCCCCTCCATCGCCAGTATCCTCTCCTCCACGGACTGCCGGATCTCTTTCCTGTCCACGTCAGCCCCAGGGGTTTCCGCCTATTCATAATTTGCACCCTTTTTCCCAGGCGGGACCAGGTTAACCATCGGTAAGCGTCCAAGAACATTGGCCAGATTGAACAAAACAGGAATAACCTTATAATCGGTTCTCTACATCCATGAGGGAGACAAGATGAAAGCTGTCGTCAACGGTAAGGAAAAGGATCTGCCCGATGGCGCGTCGGTGGCTCAGGCCATCGAAGGGGAGCCCTACGTGCCGGGCAGCTCGGTGGCTTTGATCCGCCCCATGGATGCCCAGCGTAAGTTGACCAACGAATACATGGTCAAGACCCCCCGTGGCTGCTTCATCATAGAGCTTAATGGAAGCAAGTACTCCGAGGCCTGGAAGAGGTTGTACAACGACGTGATAGGCAAGAACCTGCGCTGGCAGACAAGCCGCTTGCACGCCTTCGGGTCCTTTCCCACTCAATTCGAGAAGTCCCGCGGTACGACCGACTACAAACGCTACGACTGCTTCTTCGCACTTGGCGGTTACGATACGGACACCACCTATCTGATGGTCGCACGGGTGGACATGAGCGATGACCTTGGCCTGCAGGACGCGGTGTTCGGAAGGGTTACCAGGGGCCGACATATACTGGACCTCATGAGAGAAGGGGACATCATCGAGCACATAGAACCGGTGGTTCTGCGCATGACCTCCCAGGACGCGTTCTCGGTGACCGACCTGGACGTTCCCGTAGAGGACGGCATGTTGATCGAGACCTTCATCGGCGTGAAGCTCGATGAAAGGTCTCCGCTGTGCTGCGAGCACTTCCTCGTGGTCACCAGCGAGGGGAGCCTGCCCATAGACGAGAAGGGGTTCAGCTACACCGCCAGCGAGGCCAACATGGACACCTCCCTGGGACAGGAGCACAGCGAGGTCCGGCACCCGGACTCGGTCACAGTGCGTCACAAAGGCCATCAGGCCGGAAAGATATACTTCTACAACCAGGTCCGCCAGCTCAACCGCTCGCACAACCTGGTCGGTAAGGTTACCAACGGGCACAACCTGGTGCATCTCGTCCCGCTCAAGGGCAGGGTGCTGGTCCGATCCGATCCCCTGAGGATCATGACCATAGGGAAGACCCAGGCCCAGGCCCAGGAATTTCTGGAATCCATTGGTAAGGTCCAGAAGCGCACGGGGGACACGGCGGACGATGCCATTGTGGTTGAGCAGGAACCGGAGATGACCATTTACGCCTACAAGGAGAAGGAGGTCGAGACCATGGGCGTCCCCAAGGACAAGGTGTTCCCGTTGACCATGGACCCCGAGGCCTCTCCCTGGACCGTCCGTTACTTCCGCAAGGTCACCGGGCTTGACCACAAGCCCGTGGGAACCATGCGGGTGCATTTCACCTTCGAGGGCATGCCGATGATAACATTCGAGGGAAACCCGAAGCTGGCCGCGGACCTTTACCCCGAAAAAACGTTCGAGGGGCACTGCTACCGTGGGGATGTGGCCATCACCAACATGTCAAGGCCGCAGCGCGGATTGATGGGAATACGCCTGGAGGACAGCGACGAGTTCGGTTCTACCGGGGAGGAGCCCCATGGGACCAATCTGCTCGGGCGCTTCATCGGAGACCTGACCGCCATGATGTCCAGTATATCCGAAGGGGACATCGTCTACGTGCGCAGGGCCACTCCCGAGGAGGCCGCGTCAAAGGCGGTACAGAAACCGATCAAGAAGAAGGCGAACGGGAAGAACGCCAAGAGGCCCAAGGCCAAGGGGGACTGAGATGGATATCAAGACAGAGACCAGGATAGTGTTCATAGCTCCGACCTCCGACCTAACCCCTGACCGCATCGCCCGCCTAGTGCACAATCTGGGCCACGAGGTCTCCGTGAAGGAGACCTGCTATGGGGTGGTGCTGCAAGGCCCCAAGGACGCCGTCAAACTTACCCTGGACGAGGTCCGCAAGATGGACCCGAACCGCATCTACTCCAAGATACGGGCGTTCCCCATGGGCGACCTCCGCCGCTGCCGGGCGCATCACGGCTCCCGCCCCGGTTTCGCCCAGCTGGAAAAGGAATGGAAGGACCTGTGTCTGGTGGAACAGGGCCTCATCTGCTTGGAAAAGGGCGAGGTTCCGCCCACGCCCAGCAAACGTCAGAGAATCCCGGTCAACGAACTTAAGAAGCTCATAGACGAGGTGCCACAATGAAGATATTCCTAATGCCGCCGAACAGCCTGATCCTATTCGATCTGGTGGAGAGGTTCGGTCACGAACCGCTGAGCCTGATGAAGGCCCTCCGCGACCGCGTCACGTCCAACGAGATCGAGGCACCGCCCTTGAACGTCACTCTGGACGATGTCAAGCTGGGCCTGAAGTATGCCGGGATCGAGATCCCTTCCGGCATACGGGGGAGATTGGCCGTGTACGGGCCGCTCATAGACGAGGCCGAGGCCGCGATATTCATGGAGGACGCGCCCTACAGCTTCGGGTGCGTGGGGTGCCAGAGGACCAATGAGCTCGCCAAGCTCCTGGTCCGCAAACGCAAGGTGCCCATCCTTTCCCTGGACTACCCGGCCAACGAGGAAGAGGCCAAGGACATGGTCTACAAGGTGAAGAGTTTCCTGGAGGGTTTGAAATGATCAAGATAGCCCAGCTTTCCTGCGGGACGGAATACAGTGCCGTGCAGGGGGAGATCGAGAACGCCGCGGAGACCGTGGGGGCCAAGATGGTCTACCCGGACGTGGACATGAACAAGATAGACCGGGCCGTGGAGGAGTTCGGGTTCAACCCCGCAAGTCCCCAGCTCAAGCTGATGATCGCCCGGGCCATGGAACTTGCCGACAAGAACTATGACGCTGACGCGATATTCATCGCCACCTGCTTCCGTTGCGCCGAGGCGGCACTGGTGCGCACCGAGCTGCGCAAGTTCGTGCAGGAAAAGGTGAGGCTTCCAGTTGTCACGTATTCCTTCACGGAGAGGACCAAGGCCGCCCAGCTCCTGACGAGGATGGAGGCGCTGGTGACCATAGTGGAAAGGAAGGAACTGCTGGCCAGGGAGAGGCAGGTAGGACTGACCGCCGGACTGGACTCCGGTTCCTCCACAACCAAGGCGGTCATCATGCGCGACAACGTGATAATCGGCAAGTACTGGCTTCCGACGGGGGACGTGTACTCGTCCGCCGAGACCGCCCTCACCCATGCTTTGGAGGAGGCCGGGGTGAAGCTGGAGGAGCTGGAGGGCATAGGCACCACCGGCTACGGGCGTTTCACGCTTGGCAAGAAGTTCAAAGCCAAGCTGGTGCAGGAAGAGCTTACGGTCAACTCCAAGGGAGCCGTCTGGCTGGCCGACAGGCAGAAGGGCGAGGCCACCATAATCGACATCGGAGGAATGGACAACAAAGCCATCACCGTTCGTGACGGTATACCGGACAACTTCACCATGGGCGGCATTTGTGCCGGCGCCTCCGGAAGGTTCCTGGAGATGACAGCCAAGCGCCTCAAGATAGAGATAACCGAGCTGGGGGAGCTCGCCGATCAAGGCATGCACGGAAAGGTGAAGATGAACTCCTACTGCTCCGTGTTCGGAATACAGGACCTGGTCACGTCTCTGGCCGCCGGGAACACTCTCGCGGACGTCGCTTCCGCGGCGTGTCACAGCGTGGCCGAGCAGGTCTACGAGCAGCAGCTGCAGGAGATCGAGGTCCGCCAGCCGATCATTCAGGTCGGCGGCACGTCCTTGATATCCGGGCTTGTAACGGCCATGGAGCACACCCTTGGGCAACGTCCCATCGTGCCCAATGACTCTCAGTACATCGGGGCCGTCGGCGCGGCGTTGCTGGTATCAGGCCTGCTGGGGTGAGAGCATGGTCGAATTCGAGCTGGAGGGCACCGAGCAATACGCCCTTGAATCGTATCAATGGCTGTTGCAGCGCATACTGATGGACATGGGGATAAGCACCATGGTGGAGCGGGTACGCTTGGTGATCCGCCCGGACCAGACCCTTTTCATCATATCCATGCGCATCAAGCAGTCCGGCAGCAAGCGTCCGCTGTACGACATTGCCGACACGGAGTCGCAGGAAGGCGGGACCTTCATCACCATCAAGGACGAGTCCTACGCCCCGAGGCTTCTGTCCAATCTCTGGCATAAGTACGGGAGGGAACGCGTTCAGCAGCTCACCCGCCTTGAGATATTCGTGGAGGGCGCCCCGGTCGAGGAGATCACGGACATCAGGCTAGATCCCGAGGAGGAGGTTCGCTCCCAGCTCCTCGATGCCATGTGGAGGCTGTTGCCCGAAGGACTGAAGGTGAGGAACGAATACTTCAACGACGATGTTATGACCATCGTTGCCACGGAGCACGGCATGACCGTGGACTTCATCGCGGAGGCGCAGAACGTGCACAGAAACATGATCAAGGGGCCGGAGGAGGACTGATGTACGAGGTACTGATGTTCGATGGCGGGGTCCACAAGGTGGATGAACTGCTGGACCTCATTGAGGACGTGGGAGGTTTCATACTCCAGCGCACCCAGATACAGGTTATGATAACCCTGACCATAGCCATCCCGGGCGAGGACCGCCCGCTCATAGAGAAGAAGGCGGCGGAGCTCGGGGGCAAGATCATAGAGGTTCCGTTGGCCGGAACGGAGATAGCGGTCATAGGCCCGACCCTGGGAAGGCATCACATGCCGCATCCGATATGCGATATCGCCGAGCACCTGCGCAGGTACGGGGCGATAACCATAGTCATGGGACTGGCCCGCGGGCGAGGAAGGAAGACCTGTCAGATCTCGGCGGCGGAGAAGGCCATCATCGAGGAGTACGACGCGGCCATATTCATGCTGGGCAACTTCACCGAATGCGTAACTCACGAAAAGATCGACCTCTACAAGGACATACAGATCCCGGTGGTCACGGTAATAGGCCCGGAACTTGAATCGCTCCCGCACTGCGAAGCGCTGGTCTGCGGTGTCGGCCGCAAGGTGGAACGCATGCGGCGCTCGGAGGAGATCGCCAAGCTGGAGGAGATCGCGGACCGGGTGAAGGAGGTCATCGACAAGCGTCGCGTGGAGATCGACGAGGACCCCCTTTTCGTGCATCCTTCCGAGATCAAGGATGCCTTGGAGGACATGGAGGCGGTCCAGGTCTGCCTGCGCCCCGCGCCCATAGTCTTGCACGTTGACGGTCTTCGGGTCAAGATACCTTACAAGAAGCACGTCAAGGAGCTTGAGGAGCTGGAGGTTTACGGCCACAAGCTGAAGGACATAGCCATCATTTCCGACTGCCGGCTTGGCGACAGCACCATGATCAAGATCAAGACCAAGGCCGAGGTCGAGGGCAAGGTACGCTGAGCGGCATATGCGCTCCTCGCCGGGTGCCTACGTACTGCTGGTCTTTCTTCCCGACCCCCTCACCGTTCAGGTAGGGGCCCTGGGGAGGCTGGACCTCCCGGCCGGGCACTATCTGTACTGCGGCTCGGCCCAGGCAGGGCTGCTGCCCCGCCTGGCAAGGCACATGCGTCCTGATAAGAAAGTTCACTGGCACATAGATTCTCTGACGTCCGAGGGGCAGGTCATCGGCGCGCTCACCTTCGAGGGGGGCAAGGAAACGGAATGCCGCCTGGCCCGTTTCCTATCCTATGTCCCTTTCGTGCTTCCCGCGGCCAAGGGCTTCGGCTCCTCCGATTGCCACTGCCACACGCATCTCTTTTACGTTGGAGAGGACACCCAACTGTCGTTCGTACTGAACGCCCTGCTCGGCTCCTTCCAAGGTCGCGAGCTGAACGGAGAATCTATTTAACCGGCGTCGAACGTTATTATCCCGGTAGATGCATGTTCGGTTCCAGGAGGTCCAAGCTGGAGGCTAGGATTAAGCAGCTGAACGCTTTGCGCGCCGAATATCGGGCCGAGGTTGAAGAGGCGGAACGCCTTCACAAGCGAAGGGAGATGGACGAGGAAGAACTGCAACGGATACGGCGGAGATGCCTGGCGAAGATGGACGACATCGCCGAGAAGGTCCGGGCGGCCCGCAAGGAATTGGACTCGACAAGGGAGTGAAAGGCGTTTTAATTTTCCAGTTCAGGCCATAAAAACAATTTATATATAGTCAGGAAGACAAAGTATTATGTTGCCCGTGGAATGGAGAGGGTAGGACCTGCGGATGCATCTCTGCCCGCCTTCATCGGCCAATACGGTCATCCGTGCGCTAACGCGATGGAAATTCGCGAGCGACGGTTCCCCCCGCGCCCTACGTGCGATCGGCGGGAGATGAAGGGGTGGTCGCCCGAGGAACTTCTCCATTTTGAGGAATGGGTCGGACCGAAGGTCGCCTTCCTCCTCCCCTCCGCCCGGGCACTTCTATCCCTTATCATCTCATGTTCCTTTCTTAATTTATTATTATATTTATAATAATATTCTGGCTAGTGTATTAATCATGCAAAACTATAAGTATTATAGGAAACAATAGTAATAATTGCCCGAGTCGGAAAGGCTGTGGGGAAACCAGGATGGATCCAGCATGGTTTGAGGACCATGTCCATAGGAATAGGTCCTATCCGCGCGCTCCTCCTGGAGCGGGTCCGACCACACGCTTCCTGACTTAAGACGGGAAAGTGGTGAGACGGATGGTGATCCAACCCCTTCGGGGATCGGAAAGCCAGGAAGGACGTCATCGAAATGGCGAATTCCCCATCTGCAGATGCGTGTTCGTCAAGTAGGGACGAAGTACCTTCAAGCACCGATCTCGGGCACCCTTATCCATACGTATATTTCTAAAATTCTCATTTTTCGTGTATGGCTCAGGAATAGATTTAAAATACTTCACAGACTTCAGGGTATAATCTCATTTATAACCTAACAGAGGTCTTCACATGTCAGCTGAGGAAGAGAACGTGAGCAGGGCAATGGCCCCCGTGGTGGCCAAGCTGCAAGATGCGATCGGAAGGGAGAACGTAAGGACCAGCAAGATGGAGAGGCTTCTGTACAGCCATGATCTCGCGCCGTTGCCGAGCATCGCACAGATAGCCTTCAAGAACCTTCCGGACATTGTTGTCCGGCCTCACACCACCGAGGACGTTGTAAAGATCGTCAAGATCGCCGCTGAGGAGAAGATACCGATCACCCCGCGCGGGGCCTCCACTTGGGGCCTGGGCGGTTCCACCCCGGTTTTCGGAGGTATACTGATCGACATGTCAGGCGGCATGAACAAGATCATCAAGATCGACAAGGAGAACCTCTGCGTCAAGGCGCAGGCCGGCATAACCTGGAAGGAGGTCTACGACGCCTGTCTCGAGCAGGGGCTTCTGCTCGGAGGATACCCGAGTTCCTTCCCCTCCGCCACCCTTGGCGGCTGGATATCCGTGAACGGTGTCGGGATCGGTTCCATGAAGTACGGTACCAGCGGCGACCTGGTCCGGAACATGGAGGTCGTCATGCCCAACGGCACTTTGGTGGAGACCGGTTATGACCTCATCGTAGACAACGAGACCGGATACAACCTCAACAGGTTGATAGTGGGTGCCGAGGGGACCCTGGCACACATCTGCACCGTCACCTTCAAGCTGGAGCCCGCCCCGGAGCTCATGAAGTCGCTCACCTACGCCTTCCCTACGCTCAGGGAGGCAGGTCAGCCTCTCATGGAGATATGCCGCTCCCGCGTCAGGCCGCTGCACATCGGATTCAGCGATCCCAACCACTTCGAGCTCCTTCGCAAGGCGGGCAAGCACGCCATCGAGGACGGCGCCGTGCTCAACGTACAGCTGGAAGGCGACAAGGAGATCGTGGACTGGGAGGAGAAGAAGATCGACGAGATCATGACCAAGCACGGCGGAAAGAGGCTGGCGGACGATGTGGCCTCCCACGAGTGGGATGAGCGCTGCTACGAGTACCGCTGCCGCGAGGTCGGCATAGGAAGCATACCTGGAGAGGCGGTGCTCCCCCTCAACAAGTTCGCGGAGACCGTGGACTATTGCTACGACCTGCTCAAGGATCTGAAGCTGACCGGCGCCATAATCGGATCCATGGTAGACCGTAACACGGTCATGTTCATGCCCTACTACCTGTTCGACCCGGACGACCTCCCGGAGATGACCGCCTTCGGCTTCAATGCAAAGTTCGCCAACTACTCGCTGACGATCGGCGGCAGGCCGCTGGGCTTCGGGGCCTTCTTCGCCTCCAACCTGGATCCCATACGCGGCACCGGCGCGAAGTACATCAGGGACATCAAGAAGCTGATCGACCCGAACGACATCATGAACCCCGGGAAGCTGACCGGCACCACCCTGCGCTACGGCATCAAGATACCGCCCGCGCTGTTCAACGTGGGAATGGGGGCCATGGGCATCATCAAGAAGATGATCCCCACCGAGGACGTGGTCGCCCAGCGTCAGGAAGCCTACGCCCAGGAGCGCGCCAACAAGGAGCGCGACGGAAGGCACGGAAGCCACTGAGAACACATGCGGGCCCCTGGCCCGCTCCCATTCCCCTTTTTTTAACGATCTAAGATGTAAGGTGTTTCATTTCAATCCTTGGCGTACTTGTCGGGGTCCGCGTCGAACTTCTTCTTGCAGCCCGGGGCGCAGAAGTAGTACCTTTTCCCCTTGTGGACCGAGGTCCACTTGGCGCTCTTCTCATCGACCTCCATCTTGCATATCGGGTCTATTGCCATTCGCTCACCTCCTTTGCGTTTGATCTCTGGCGTGTAGCGTTTGAGCAGAGCGGCATTGGACACCACGGAAACGGAGGAGAAGGCCATTGCCCCGGCCGCAATTATCGGGGAGAGCAGGATGCCGAAGAACGGGTAAAGGACACCGGCGGCCACAGGTATGCCTGCCGTGTTGTATCCGAATGCCCAGAACAGGTTCTGGCGTATCTTGCGCATGGTCTGCCTGCTGAGCTGTATGGCCGCAACAGCGTCGCGCGGGTCATCCTTGATAAGGACGATGTCTCCGGCCTCCACCGCCACGTCCGTACCGGAACCGATGGCCATTCCCACGTCAGCTTGGGCGAGCGCAGGCGCGTCGTTGATGCCGTCACCCACCATGGCCACCACCTTGCCCTCGGCCTGTAGCTTGGCCACCTCCTTGGCCTTGTCCCCGGGCAGGACCTCGGCAAGCACGTTATCGATATCAAGCATCGAGGCTATAGCCTCGGCCGTCCTGCGATTGTCGCCGGTAATCATCAGCACGTCCATTCCCATGAGCCTGAGCTCGGCCACGGCCTCCTTGGAGGTTGGCTTTACGGTGTCGGCCACGCCTATGGCGCCGCACAACCTTCCGTCCACCAGGGCCAATGCCACGGTCATTCCCCCGGCCTCCATCTCCGCGACCGCGTTCTCATGGACTCCCAGGGCCACGCCCATCTCCTGCATAAGGCCCCGGTTCCCGACGATGACCGAACGACCCCTGACGACCGCCCTTACCCCCTTGCCGGCCAGTCCCTCGAACTCCACCGCGTCCGGAACCTCCAGGCCACTCGACCTGGCCTTGCGCACGATCGCCTCCCCCAGTGGATGCTCGGAGCCGACCTCCGCCCCGGCGACCAGGGCCAGAAGGTCCGGGCAGGGAACGTCGAGATCGATCACCTCCATCACCTCCGGACGGCCGACGGTCAGCGTCCCGGTCTTGTCGAAGATCACCGTGTTCACGCGGCCAGCAACCTCCAGTGAGTCACCTCCTTTGATCAGGATTCCGTTCTCCGCACCCTTTCCCGTCCCGACCATTATGGCGGTCGGCGTTGCCAGTCCAAGGGCGCAGGGGCAGGCGATGACCAGCACCGTGATGAAAACGGTCAGGGAGAAGGTGAATGGGGGTTCTTCCGGTGCGAAGGCCGGTACCCCCAGTAAGTACCACGCCAAAAACGCGGCCAAGGCTATCGTTATCACGGCTGGAACGAACACCGAGGCCACGCGGTCCGCCAGCCTCTGAATGGGGGCCTTGGCCACCTGGGCATCCTCTACCAGCTTGACGATTTGAGCCAATGCCGTATCCTTCCCGACCTTGACGGCCCTCACCTTCAGCACGCCGCTGCCGTTGATCGTGGCGCCGATCACCTCTGAACCCTCTTCTTTGCCGACAGGCAGGCTCTCCCCAGAGATTATGCTCTCGTCCACCGCGGAGCGGCCCTCCACGACGACGCCGTCGGTAGGTATCTTCTCCCCTGGCCTGACCATCATGACATCTCCAACGTCAAGCTCGTCGACGAGTATCTCGACCTCCTCGCCGTCGCGGATGACCCGGGCGGTCTTGGCCTGCAGCCCCATCAAGCGCTTGATCGCCTCGGACGTGCTCCCTTTGGCCTTGGCCTCCAGGTACTTGCCGAACAGGATGAGGGCGATGATCATGGCGGAGCTGTCGAAGTACACGTGTTCCAGGGCGACCGTGCCCGGAAAGAACATGACCGCCACGCTGTAGAAGTAGGCGGCCGAGGTACCGACGGCGATCAGGGTATCCATGTTGGCGGTCCGGTTGCGCAGGGCCTTGTACGCCCCGATGTAGAACTGGTAACCGGCCACGAACTGAACGGGCGTGGCCAGGGAGAACATGACGAGGTTGCCCCATTCCATCAGGAAGTGGCGGGCGAAGCCGGTGAAGTCCATCAGGATCATTATGACCATCGTGGGCAGCGCCAGGGATATCGAGAGCGTCAGGAGGAACCTCTGGCGCCTAGTTTCCTTCTCCCGGGCCTCCTTCTCCGCATCCTTGGATTCCGTTTCGATGACCTCGTAACCTGCCTCGGTGACCGCCTTTCCAATGCGGGCCACTCGCACCTTCTGGGGATCGTAGCGAACGGTGAGCCTCTCCGTGACCAGGTTCACCGTGGCCGAGAAAACTCCCTCCAACGAGCCGACCGCTTCCTCCACGGTGTTCGCGCATGAGGCGCAGCTCATTCCACCCACGGATATGGTGAGCTCGTTTATGACCACCCCGTAACCGGCGTCCTCCACCGCCTTGCTCAGACGGGAGATGTCCACCTTCTCTGGGTCGAAGGTGACCGAGGCCCTCTCCGTGGCCAGGTTGACGTCCGCCTGCAGCACCCCGTCCAAGCCTTTCAGGGAATCGGCGATGGTCCCGGCGCATGTCGCGCAGGTCATGCCTGTGACCGGAAACGACGCCTTCCTGTTCTTGGTAGGACTGCCGTTCAGTTCCCCATTCATCTATTGTTCAATATTGCTGCCGGATATAATAGATTTTGTCACGACTAGCGAGCCGCGATGATGTCTATCTCCACCGCCCCGCCCTTAGGCAGCGCCGACACCTGGAACGCGGTCCTGGCCGGGTAGGGAGGCACGAAGAATTTCTCGTAGACCCTGTTCATATCGGAGAAATGGGAAAGGTCCGTCATGTAGACGGTGACCTTGAGCGCCTTGCTCAGCGAGCTGCCCGCGCCCCGGAGAACGCTATCAAGGTTCGACAATGCGCGCATGGTCTGTTCCTCCACGCCTTCAGCGAGCGCGCCGGTGGCGGGGTCCAGGCCCAATTAGCCAGAGCAGAAGACCAGGTCCCCAAGGACCAAGGCCTGGGAATACGGTCCTATGGGGGCCGGGGCGTCATCCACCCTGATCCCTTTCATTCCATCTCCCCCAGCAGCTTTGGCAGCTCGGCGACGCTGTCCAGGACCACGTCCGGGTTCAGCGGCTCCCACATCTTCGCTGTGAACGATCCGGTCAGCACCGCGGCGAAGGGGCTTCCGGCACCTTGCGCGCACAGCAGGTCGGTGTCGTGGTCCCCGACGAATAGGCACTCGCCGTTGCTAAGTCCCAAGGACTTGAACACCCTGCGCAAGGCCAGGGGGTTCGGCTTGGCCTCTGTCAACGGATGATCGTCCCGGCAAAGGACCACTTCGAACATTCCCTCCAGCCCTGAAGCGCTAAGCGCCTTTTCGGTGTAGCCCCTGCTACCCCTGGTGAGAACGGCGGTGCGGATCCCTCGGGAGCGCAGATACGAAAGCACTTCCACAGTCCCCGGGACCGCCTTGCTCTCTCCTACCCTGGCCATCTCGACCTCCTGCGAGACGCGATTGAGGTCCCTCTCCAAAGCCTCCGCCCAACCTTCCTGGCTGTGTATCTTGAAGTATGAATAGGCGCGCACGATGCTCTCGTTGACCTTTCCGTCCGGGTCCAGGATGTCCCTTGGCAGGCCATGGCTCAACAGGGTGTCGGCCAGTCCTTGGTTCATCTTCTGGAAGTCTATCGTGCTGCGGATCAGCGTACCGTCCATGTCAAAGATGACCGCCTTAAACCCATCAGAGGCAAGGCCGTTGCGTGCTACGGGGCTCATGGTCGGAATGCATCAAGCTATGTTGATTATTAATTGTTCCGTCCATCGAAAACGCCCTGAAAAAAAGTGTTTCCAGCGTTCTTAATTTATTGTCGTTCCTAATTACAAATATAAATATCTTTTGGTAGCATGCTCAAATACCCATTTTATATGCAGAAGTCGAACGCGGTATTAGAAAAAAATAGGTGTTGTAAATGATGGTGAGGAATAAAGTACTGTTAGGGGTGGCGGCGTTGTTCGCCGTCTCCGCTTGTTTGCTGATAGGGGCGAGCGTTCTGTCGTTCACCGGTGTGCTGACCATTCCGTTCCTGGACCCGCACACCATACCGTTTTTGGATCCCCACACCATTCCGTTCCTGGACCCGCAC
>JAAYDU010000062.1 GCA_012729095.1 Methanobacteriota archaeon
ACGCATATCGCAGCTTGGCACGACCTTCTTCGGCACCCGAACCGAGCCATTCCCCAGGCGGCGTAGCAACGCCGCTGGCACTGTCGGCTTAACAAACGTCCAGGTTGCGTATGATTGGTATCAACGATCTCCCCGGGACCTCTTCCAAATCCCCGAGGATTCTCCTCCACTTCCCCGAAGAGGGTCGCTCTACGGGTGCATGTGCACTTCTCACTTCGTTCCAACACATGGCTGGAACGCGTGAGTCCCCCAATAATTGAGGGTATATTTAAGCATTACTCATGCGAGTTTCCTCGCACGTTTATGCTTCCACACTCGCCTACTTCGCGAGTGGAACCGGCTACTACAGTTCCATTATATAACGGTTTCTTATCGCAGCCAGTTATAGGTTGCTACCGCAGTCATCACCGGTATTGATTGATTAGCAACTCCACCCTCATAAGGTTTTCCCGCGTTCCCTATAATATGTATATTATTGAAGGAAGCCACGATATCACTCGATCGCGCGCTTGGAAATGAGCCCAACCAGGTCTCCAAGGGATCTCCCAACGGTCACTCCAGACCCCTCCAGGGCCTTGATCTTCTCCCATGCCCCGCCGCTGCCCCTGGACACGATCGCTCCCGCGTGTCCCATGCGTTTGGAGGGAGGGGCGGACACCCCTGCCACATAGGCGAATATGTTCTCCGACCCCAGGTCCCGGATCAAAGACGAGGCTTCCTCTTCCATCTGGCCTCCGATCTCCCCTATCATCACGACGCCGGAAGGTTCCTTCTCCAGGACCATCTCCACCGCCTCCCGCATATCTGTTCCCAGCAATCGGTCGCCTCCCAATCCCAGCACGAAGTTCTGTCCAAGGCCGGCGGAGCTGAGGGCCTGCACCACCTCATAGGTTAACGTGCCGCTGCGGGAGATTATCGCCAGGTCTCCCTTCCGAAATATGTGGTTGGGCATAATGCCGATCTTGCTATCCCCTACCAGGCACAGTCCAGGGCAGTTAGGCCCCAGTATGGCCACACCCCTCCGTTTGGCGAATGCGATCATGTGCATGGCGTCATGGACAGGCGTGCGTTCCGTGATCAGCACCATGGCCTCCAGGCCCGCCTCCACCCCTTCCACCACGGCCTGCTTCAGGTTCGCCGCTGGAACGAAGGCCACGCTGGCGGTGGCCCCGGTCCGCTTAACCGCTTTCTGAACGTCATTGAACACAGGTACTCCGTGCACGGTGCGCCCTCCCTTGCCCGGTGTAACGCCTCCGACAACCTCGGTCCCGTACTCAAGCATCTGGGCGGTGTGATAGGTCCCCTGTCTCCCGGTGATCCCCTGAACCAGCACTCGATGTTTGACCAACAACGCCCTGCCGTTCATGTCCTCACCTTCACCGCCTGCAGGCAGGCCTCGTCCAGGTCTACATGCACATTGAAATTTGCCAATCGAAGCATCTGGGCTGCCTCTTCCTCGTTGTTCCCGCGCAAACGGACCACCATACTGGCCTTAACGCTTCTATCGGTGATCGTGTGCAAGAGGGCGTCGGCCACCGTATCGCATCTGGTTATGCCTCCGAATATGCAGACCAGTATCGAAGCTATGCGCCCCCTCGCCATGTTGTACGAGAGCATTCCCAGGGCCTCTGAGATGCGGTCCGGATCGTCGGTCCCTCCCAGGTCTAGGAAGGTGCCACCCTTGCCCCCGTACCTCTGCAGAGTGTCCAAGGCGGCCATGGTCAAACCGGCTCCATTGGCCAGTACACCGATGTCGCCCGGCAGCTCAACCAGGTTGAAACCTTTCTCTTTTGCCATCCTCTCTAGTTCCGTCATGTCCCGTCCGGGCATGTCAGGGATCTCGGGATGCCGGAAAAGGGAATCGTCGTCCAGGGCCACCTTGGCGTCCGCGGCGATGGCCTTTCCAGAATCCGTGACCATCAGCGGGTTTATCTCCACCAGCTCGCAATCCATCCCCCGGAATAGCCTCCACATGGCCCCGATGGTCGATCTTAGCTCAGCGGTCCCCCGGCCGCCTCTTAGCAAGAAATGCGCGGCCTGGTCCAGGAACTCCTCCGGTATGGGCTCAAGGGGGTCGAGGGACCACCTCTGCATTGTGTGGGCTGGCATGTTCTCCACGTCCATCCCACCCGCGCATCCGGCAAGCAGCAACGGGCTTCTGGAGCGTTGATCGATGGTGATGGCTAGGTATATCTCCCGCGAAGCGTCGATCATCTCCTCCAGCAGCACCCCATACACCTTCCTTCCCGCGATCCGCATGCTCAGCATCCTTTCGCAATCGTCCAGGGCTTCCTTGCTATGCAGTGCGGTGCGTATCCCTCCCGCCTTTCCCCGGCCACCCGCCGTGGTCTGGGCTTTCACCATCAGGGGGAATTCCAGATTGGTCAGGGAGCTGGCTATCCCGTCCATGCTTTGATAGAACAAGCCCCTGGGCGTGGATATCCCGTAACGTCTGAAGAGGTTCTTGGCCTCGTGCTCCAATAGATTCATCCCATCTCCGTTCAACAATGGTCCTTCTGGATATATTTGACTTGTTCGACCATATGTGAAAGCGTTATGGATGCTGAAGTTCAAAAGTTTATATACGACCAAATTTTATCGAAAGTTGATGGTTGTCAGATGCCTCGCTGGTATGGACTTTGATTCCAACGTTTACCTTCTGACCGGCGAGGACCCCATCCTCGTCGATGCCGGTACAGGCATGCATCATCAGGACATTCTTAAGTGGTTGTCGTGCACTGCCAAGAAGTGCAAGGTCCGCCGCATGGTATTGACCCACCGTCATTATGATCATACTGGAGGGGCGCCAGCGCTTGCCAGGGAGATAGGGGCTGAGGTGCTCATGCATCCACTGGACGCCCCCGCCGTTCGAGAGGGGGACCCGCGCCAGACCCTCTCCTACATGTTCGGCGTACAGAGCCAGCCCGTGGAGGTCACAGAGCTGCGGGAAGGGCAGGTGCTGAGCACCGGGGAATCGGACTACGAGGTCGTCCACACGCCAGGACACACATCGGGCGGGATATCCCTATTCGACAAGGTGAACAAGGTTCTCTTACCAGGGGACACTGTCTTTGTCGGGGGTGTAGGTCGCTGGGACCTGCCCAGCGGCAACTTCGAGCAGCTCGTTGGTTCGGTCAAAAAGCTTTTATCCCTCGCACCCAAGGAGATATATCCCGGGCATGGCGATTTCAGCCAGCACGGGGCCGCAGGGATATTGGAAGAGGCGTTAAAATATCTGGGAGAATCTTGAATGGATATTGTCAAATGCAAGGAGGGAAAGGACGACGCAGGCATGTCCAAGGACGATCTGGAACACATACTGTCCACATTGCGTTTTGGCCTGCTCGTGGTTTACCCCACCGAGACCGTTTATGGTCTGGGCGCCGATCCCTTCGACGAGACCGCGGTGAAGAGGGTGTTCATAGCCAAGAGGAGGCCTTTCGACATGCCCCTCTCGATAGCCGTCAACGATATCAGCGTGGCCGACCAGATCGCCGAACTGGACGAGAACGCATATCGCCTTGCCAAGGCATTCCTGCCCGGGCCGCTGACCCTTCTGGTCAAGAAACGCCCTATACTTCCCGACATAGTCACCGCTTCCATGCCCGAGGTGGGCATACGGATCCCGGACCACCCGGTGGCCCTGCGCATCCTTGAGGAGTTCGGCCCGATAATATCAACGAGCGCCAACGTGCACTCCCACCCCAACCCGGTGGAGGTGGAGGCGGCCATCGCCGATATGGGCAAGAGCGTGGCCACCTACGTGGACGGCGGACCGTGCAAGGTCGGCACCCCCTCCACTATCGTCCAGATAGTCGATGGTGTCGTTGAGGTGATCCGTCATGGCGCTATTCCTAAAGAGAAGATCGAAGATGTACTTGTTAGATGAGAACGCCCGGGACTGCATTCGCAAGGCCGGGCGATTATCCGGTGAAGCCAGGGAGCTAGGGCGATCGCTGGTTTCGGAAGGGGTCAAGCTCCGCGACGTCGCCGAGGAGATGGAGATGCACATACTCGAGCACGGTGGAAAACTGGCGTTCCCGGTGAACCTCAGCCTGAACGACATGGCCGCTCACTTCACGCCCAACAGCAACGATGAATCAGTGTTCCGCAGCGGGGATCTGGTAAAGCTGGATGTGGGCGCTCAGGTCGACGGTTATCTGGGCGACACCGCCACCACCGTTGAGGTCGGCACACGTAACTGGCAACCGCTGATCCAGGCGGCAGAGAGGGCTTTGCAGCTTGCCCTGGAGATGGCCCAGGACGGGGTTTCCATGGGGACCATTGGCGGTGTGGTCGAGAGAAGCATCAAGAGCACCGGTTTCCGTCCGGTGACGAACCTGAGCGGCCACGAAATGAAGCGGTACAACCTGCATGCCGGGCTTTCCGTACCGAACTACGACGATGGCGCGCTGACCAAGGCTAAGGGCAACATGCTCCTGGCCATCGAGCCGTTCGCCACAAACGGACAGGGGCAGGTCACCAACGGCAAATCAGGGAACATCTACCGCGTGCTGAGGGACCGGCAGCTGAAGGACCAGGAAGCTGACAGGCTGTTCCAGTTGATCAAGCAGGAGTTCACCACGTTGCCTTTCTGCGAAAGATGGTGCGACCGTCTTCATCCTGACTCCGCCCCTCTACTGAGGAACCTGCATCGGCATGGTGTGATATCCACGTATCCAGTGTTGATCGAGTGCAAGCAGGGCATGGTATCCCAGGCGGAGCACACCATATTGGTGGGCAACGGAGGCGGAGAGATCACCACCGCTTGAGCTCGAATACATTTATTAATGTCGTTTCTTTATCTGGCCTTACGCGAGGGTAGCCAAGCTCGGTCAATGGCGTGTAGAACGCCGACCAAAGGCGACAGACTCAAGATCTGTTCCTGCAGAGGTTCGCCGGTTCGAATCCGGTCCCTCGCACCAATACCTCAACGTTACTCCAGAACACTCTTTTGGTCCTATCAAAAGTAATATTTTCGATTCTCGATCCCCTGCATCCTGGGCAAAGGCCATGGACGGCCATGTCAATGATGAAGGTGACCAATATCCCTCCAGGCCAGATGGGCACCTGCTTAGAACCCATATCACGCTCAAGCGACCGTCCCCTTTTGATCTATGGCCTGCTAACTTCAGGGCAGGATGCCGTTGGAACAGAACGGCCCATAAAAACGTTATTACCGATACGATAGTTAGGTGCAATCAATTCCGGGAATGCGGGCGTTCAAGGAGAGTGGGTCTGTGGACATCGACAAGCTTCTAGAGATAAACAAGAGACGGTGGAACGAGAAGGTCCTCGCCAATCAGAACTCTCCAGTCTACGACGTTCAAGGTTTTCTTAAAGGAAGGTCCACCCTACTGCCGATCGAAGTGATGGAGGTCGGACCGGTGAATGGGAAGGGGCTGCTGCACCTCCAGTGCCATTTCGGCATGGACACGCTGTCGTGGGCCAGAATGGGGGCGAGGGTCACCGGTGTAGACTTCTCTCCCGATGCCATCGCCATGGCCAAGGACCTGAGCGAGCGCACAGGCGTCCCCGCACGGTTCATCGAGAGTGACGTGTACGACATGGGGTCCAAGGGGCTGGAAAAGTTCGACATAATATTCACCAGCTACGGTGTGCTGTGCTGGCTCCCAGACCTTGACCCGTGGGCCGAATGGATATCCGATCATCTCAGACCCGGCGGTTTCTTCTACGTGATCGATAACCACCCCTTTGGCAGTCTCATTGACGAGAACTGTCCGGATCACTTCGAAGCGGCGTATCCATACTTCTCCAAAGAGCCGATGAGGTTCGATGACGATGCCCCAATGATCGACCAAGGTCATGAGTTCAGGAACAAGGAGCGTTACGAGTGGAACCATCCGATATCCGAAGTGGTCAATTCATTGATCGATAACGGGTTGCGTATAGATTTTCTCCACGAGTTCCCCTGCTGCTTCTTCCCAATGCACCCGTCCATGGTGAAGGGGACGGACGGTTATTGGTATCTGCCGGAGGCGTTCGACGTTCCCATGCTGTTCTCGTTGAAAGCGACCAAACCTTAGAAAAAAGAAAAAATGGGTTCTGGGCCCGAAGGCCCGATCAGGGTTTAGAGTATAGCCAGTATACCCAGTATGATAGCGATCACACCGATGATGGTCTGGAACCTGCCCAGCCACTTGGCCAGCTTCTCAAGGTACTTGCCCAGGGCTGGAATGCTCGGGAGTATACCTACCAGAAGGACCAGACCAGCGATTAGAGCGAACAGGCTGTACAGGAGGGCGCCCCAATAGAGTATCGCCATTATGATGGCCACGATCCCAATTATGGTCTGGAACCTGCCCAGCCACTTAGCCAGCTTCTCAAGGTGCTTGCCCAGGGCGGGAATGCTGGTCAGGATACCCATGGCCAAGATCAAACCCGCAAATATCAACGTCAATCCCAATATCAATGCCATATTTCAACCTCCAATAGGTTTTATCAATAATCGATGGCATCACTATAAATAATTATTCTAGGTTTTATTTTTACTGGATGCCTTTTTCATAATTAAATTATGACATCATTATAAACAAGCACGTGACAAGAAATTGAGATATCTGTCAGTTCGATACGTCTCCTTATAGGGTGACGCGCAGCATCATCTTTCCGATAACGCCATGATTTATATCTCATTCAGGCCTTGTCCGTTCATACCGAACGGTGCCCCGTTCCGATTGCAGGGCACTATCTGGAAGGTACGATCATGGCAGTCAAAAAGACCAATGAGACCAAGAAAGGCAAGGCATCGGAACCCGAACGCGGTCCTATGGACGAGGGATCGGTGTTGGCGAAGAACCCTATCCGCGCCTTGATGCTGAAGGATGCCATGCTGCAGGAGATAGTGGACGGCCTCAAGGCAGAGCAGGTTCCCAAGGAGGATATGGACGAGGTGCTGTTCCTCACGGCTGCGAACGCCGTACTGGAGCGCATCGGGCTCAATCTCCCTGAAGAGCTGGCATGCATATTGAAGGAGAACCTCGACGATTACCTGGCGATCACCATCATCAACAAGGAGCACGAGGTTGACCTGCTATCCCTGTTCCGGGACGAGTTCCTGGGGTCTCAGGGGGACAGCTTCGAGGACGAGATGGAGCTGATGAAGGCCCTTACCGCATTCGAGGACCAGTGGTGGGACTCCGCCAAGGACTTTTTGGACGGGGCGATCCCGAACGAGCTTATGGAGAAGGCGAAGGAGAAAATGGATTCCGTTCTCCAGCAGGATGACGATTGCGGTTGCGAGGAGTGCGATGATGAGAACTACTGGGCATCGCGCTCCTACGTGATCAGGGACCTATGGTTCTCCGACATCGAGAAGAGCATGGCCAAGGAATCAATGCCCTCGCCGCAGAAACGGGAGCGCCTTTTCATTTCCGTGACCAACGCGCTTCTTGACCTCGTGGTCAACGTCATGCCCGATTTCATGGTCGAAGATATGTTCCAGGGTCTCGATCACAATCTGGAGCTGGCATTGGTGAACAAGGAGAACAAGGTGGACGTCCTGCAGATGTTCGAGGCCGCTCTGGCCAAGTTCGAGGACGAGTGGTGGAACTCGGCCATGAAGGAGCTTGGCGGGGTTAGCCCCGACCAGGCCATGCAGGCCATGGGCCGCAAGTACGGCCTTTGAAGGTCGTCAGATGTACGGGCCAACCTGGGGCGCGTCGGCACCCGCCAAGGTCATACTGCTTGGCGAGCACGCGGTGGTGTTCGGAAAGCCGGCGGTATCCGTGGCCATAGGCCTACGTCTGCGCTGCCGCATCAGGCTGGCGGCCGTCCCATCCCTCAACGGGATACAGCTCGGTCCTCAGAACTACTCCTACGTATCGGCCTGTCTTGCCAAACGCAACGCACCTCCGACCGCGGTGCTGACCGACTCCGATTTTCCCTCCGGTTCCGGGCTGGGGTCATCGGCAGCCGTCACCGTGGCCTTGCTGGCCGCCCTGGCCGCCTCCACTGGCAGTTTCAAAGAGGATGTGGTGGCCAGGGAGGCCTTCGAGGTGGAATGCGATGTGCAGGGAAGGGCCAGCCCTATCGACACATCCACCTGCACGCACGGAAAAGGCATACTCGTGAGCAGGGAGCGCGAAAGCTCCCTCCTTTGGGAGATGTCCAAGGACACCCGTCGCTGGTGTGTGCATGATCTTCCAGTTCCAAAGATGACCCTGGTGGTCGGATTCACCGGCAAATCCAAACCCACGGGTCCGTTGGTTGCCAAGGTCAAACGCTACGTGGACCACAGCACCTTCGCCCGGGACATGGTCGACGAGATCGGGGAGGTCACCATGGAGGGCGTGAGGCATATGAGCAAGGGCGATCTGGAAGGTCTCGGGCGCATGATGACCAAGGACCACAAGCTCCTGGCCATACTCGGGGTGTCCACAAGGGAGCTGGACAAGCTGGTATCTTCCGTGCTCCCATACTCTTACGGTGCCAAGTTGACCGGGGCCGGGGGCGGGGGTAGCATGGTTGCCCTGACCGACCGGCCGGAGGAGGTCGTGGACATCATCAGAAGAAAGGGCGGCCAACCTTTCACCGCAGAGACCGGGGTTCCCGGGGTGAAAATCGATTAAATGGTTTTCGGGAAAAGGTTTTCAGATCAATTCCTCGAACTCCTTGACCAGCTCGGGGTGCCTCTCCTTGATGGCGATCAGGATGTTGTGCACCGACATCTTGTCCACGTTCGCGGTGGAAAGCGTGTCGATCACCCCGTCCAGTGTCTCGTCGGAGAGGGTCAGGAACTTCTCCTTGGCCATCCAGTTGCGCCAAAGGCGATTCTCCATGGCATCTCGCCAGAGCTTGTCGTAGGGCATCAGGGACCGCTCGCTGAAATCATTGGCCTGCACGCAATCGCCCAGCACCTCGCCGGCGAACTTCCCGGCCAGCAGTCCGTTGGCGATCCCGCCCCCAGTGATGGGGTCTATTATGCGCGCGGAGTCCCCTACCAGGATCAGGCCGTTCATGATCGATCGCTCCACCGGGGGTGAAACGGAAACCCCTCCGGCCAGGGCCTCCAGGGGCTGCCCGCAGCTGAGCCTGGGGTCCTTCTTTATCCAGCTGTCCAGGTACATCTTGACGTCCCCGGGCCTCTTGAGCTTGGATGCCAGTACGCCGATCCCAACGTTGGCGGTATCGTCGCCCTTGGGGAACACCCATATGTAACCGCCCGGAGCCACGGAGCCGATTATGAACTCGCAGTAGTCCGGCTCGGTCTTCAGGTTGGTCATGCGGTACTGGTAGCACGTGGTGATGTCCCCCGCCTTCAGGGAGGTGTCGATGCCAGCCCATCTTGCCACCTGGGATTCGAAGCCGTCCGCGGCCACGACGCAACCGGCGGTGAGCTTCATCGGCTCGCCCTCGCGTTTCGCCTTCACGCCCACTACCTTGTCGCCTTCCTTTATCACATCAACGGCAGCTGTCTTCAGCCAGATCTCGGCGCCAGCTCGGGCGGCGTCCGCCGCCATGGCCTTGTCGAAAAGGTGCCTTTCCAGCACCAGGCCCACCTCGGCCCCGGCCTGGCTCTCGTCAATACGGAACACGTGCCCGCCAGGCGATACCAGCTTTGCTCCAGCGATGTCGGCGGAGACCCAGCGCTTGTCCACTGGCACCCCGGCCTTGGCCAGCCCCTTCTTGTTGACCCCCTCGGCGCAGCGCAGCGAGGCCCCTATCTCCTGGCGCTTCTCTATCATGAGTACCTTTGCGCCCTTCTTGGCCGCGTGCTTGGCGGTCATGCTTCCGGCTGGCCCGGCCCCGACCACTATCACGTCGTAGTCGGTCTTCATTTCTTACCCTCCATCTCGATGGCCCCCGCGGGACATATCCTGACGCATCGGCCGCACTTGTTGCAGTTCTCGTTGAACTCCAGCACGATCTCGTTCAGGAAAATGGCGTTCTGTGGGCACGAGCCCACGCAGGCGCCGCAATGCATGCACTTCTCGATGCTCACTATCATTAAGAACCCTCCTTAGGTGTGCTCCGTTCCCCTGGTCCGCCTCCATTCCTCGATTGGCACGGAGAACTTCTTCTCGACCTGCTCGCGGAACGTCGGCCCTCCGTTGTAGGCGCAGAAGGGAATTATCCTTCCGTCAGGCACGACATAATGGATGGCGCAGCGCTTGACCCTTTCTATATCGTAGTTGTACAGGTCCTGGAAATGCATGCCTCCCACGAACATCATCTTCCATGAGAAATTGGCCAGGGACTGCTTGGAACCATCTCCCATCACCGAAGAGAGCAGTTTCAGGAAGGAGTTGATGTCCAGTCCTTCAGGCATCTTGTCCTCTTTCAAGTACTTCTTGAGCAGGGAGTATGCCTTCAGTTTCGAGGGGAACTTAATCTTGGCCTTATCCGCCTTCTTGGACAGCTCGAAGAGTTCCTTGAACAGCGGCTTCACATCGACGAAGTGCGTCAGGGGAATGACATGGTTCTTGTCCTGAACGAAAAGGTATGTAGCCAACCCGCAGTGGGGGTGGGTGGTGAAGGCCACCTTCGGCTCGCCAAGGATGGCGCTTGCCAGGGCGGATATGGGCACCACGCTGGGCACCGGGAACCAATCGGACTTCTTTATCTGCCCGTTGGTCTGGGCCTCCAGGTCGATGGCCAGGTCGGTAAGGGTATACCTCTGCTTGGCCAGTTCGTCCTTGTTTATCCTTCCGGTGAACGCCACGGGCTGGAAGTTCATGCCCCTGATGATGTCAGAGTTCTCCAGGGCGAAATTGAACATGGGTAGGATCTGGTCCTCGTTGAGCCCCTTCACGATGACCGGGACCAACACTATGGACGGACGGTTTTCCAGCTTCCTGACGTTCTCCACCACCTTCATCTTGACCTCCAGCATCTTCCGGGCCCTGGTAACCATGTATATGTCGTCGTTCATCCCGTCGAACTGCAGGTATATGGTGTTAAGGCCGGCATCTGCGGAGGCCTTTAGGAACTCGAAATCGTTGGCGAACATCAGGCCGTTGGTGGCGACCTGGATCTGGGAGAAACCCATCTCCTTGGCCTTCTTGATGACATCCACGAACTGAGGGTAAATGGTCGGTTCACCGCCAGCGAACTGAATGGCTGGACAGGGAACGGGCCTGCTGTCCCTCAGCACCTGCATCATCTTCACCACCTCGTCGAAGCTAGGTTCGTACACATAGCCCGCCTGGTTGGCATTGGCGAAACAGATCGGGCATTTCATGTTGCATCTGTTGGTGAGGTCCAGATTGGCCAACGAGGTATGGCTGAGATGAAGGTTGCAGAGCCCGCAATCGTTCGGGCACTCCTTGGCGTCCTTTATGAACGGGTTCTCCACGCCCACGCCGTCGAAGGCATACTCCTCGGCCCTCAGATAGAGCTCTACGTCCGACCAGACGATATCGCTGAAATGCCCGTGCTCGGGGCATTCCTTCTCCATGACCACCTTGCCATCCTTCTCCATTATCGTGGCATCGATGATCTTCTTGCACTCAGGACAGAGGGACTGCGTCTTCTTGGGCAGTCCTCTGGGTAACACACTTTCTTTGGCAATCACTATTGCACCCCGGTCTGATACTTCTACACGATAATATAATATTATTGTAGCGACATTAGCTACATGTTAAGCCATGAACATAGTCGATATTCTCAGACTGGACATAGATGACATAGAAAAGGAATTCTCTCAAATTGCTTCCACGCTTGGGAATTTAGGGTTGTCTAATTACGAGGCCAGGTCTTACGTGGCCCTTCTGCTCAGGACGCACGGAACGACCGAGGAGGTCGCCGAGCTCGCAATGGTCCCCCGCACATCGGCCTACAAGGCCCTGCGGTCCCTGGAGAACAAAGGGTTCGCCATCGAGATAGGGGGGCGCCCCTCTGTCTATCATCCAGTGAGCGTGGAGGAGGTCCGGGAACGGACCATGAGAGAGCTGAACGAGGTGTTCGCCAAGCTCTCATCCATAAAGGGGCTGCTGTCCGAGAAGGGAACCCCCGAGCTAGTGTACACCGTCTATGGAAGGAAGAAGGTGCTGACGAAGATAGGGGAGATGCTCGATTCCGCAATGTCGACCTTCATGATATCCTCTCCCAAGATGCAGGACATCCGTTCCGATCTGTCCTCCCATTTCAGGGATGCCATGGCACGAGGGGTGAAGATAACCATAATCACGGAGCCCGGGATCAAGGCCCCTTCGGCCGACGAGGTGTTCCGCAGGAAAGGCCTGATAGCCACGGACGTTATAGTGGACGGGACCATGGCCATGATCGCCACCGAGGACCTAGACCTGTGCGGTTTCTCTGACAATCCTTTGATAGCCGCGCACCTTGAGAACTTCCTGCACATGGTCAAGGGTTTCGCACCGTAACCTGATTGTAGCTCTCCCCCTTTTTACAGGGCCGGTGATAGCTTTAGGGGATGATGGAAAAAGGCTCGATGCGAACATTGTCCCGGGACCGTCGGGGTCAGATGCCGTTCTCCCTGATAGCTATCGTTCTGATAATCGTATCCAGCCTATCCGCGGTCCTGATCGGCGAAATGCACGGGGGCTCCCAGGAGGTGGGATTGACCATGGACGAGATCGAGCGCATGGGCGATCTCTCCAACGATGCCTGCGAGCAGGTGCAGGAGATGGCCTGGCAGGCCTTGCTAGCCACATGTGCGGGCGGGTCGATCAACGAAAGCGAAATGTCCTCTCGCTTCCACCGTGAACTGGAGAACCGCCTCTACTCCTGCTACCCCTGCTCCCGGTCCGGTCTCACCGTTGACACGAACGCCACCGGGGTGAGGCTCTCTTTCCTGCGCCTGCCTCTGGACCAGGAGATGGCTGGCGAAAGTTTCACAGAGCAATACGTTCCAGCCTACATAGCGCTGGCCGGGACCATCGGCGTCAGGGTATCGTCGTCGAACGGGAACCTCAGCAGGGACCATGCCGTGGAGGACCGGGGCAAGGTGCCATGGCCTCTGCTCAGGGACAGAATGGACAGGTTCGAGGGGTCCGTGGCCGGAGGGCTGGGGGACCTCGGTTCCATGGTGAACTATCTCCTCGAATCACTGGCAGCCTATCGAACCTTGCAAGGATGGGGGAGCGGCATCGTCGGGGAGAAAGGACTGGCAGAGACGATAACCTCCAGGGACACGGTGAACGCCATTGACCTCAGCCTCGTCATTCTTCAGATGAAACACTTCCGCCAGGCATCCCCCTGTTACGGGATGGTCACGGACCTCATGGACGGGGAGGAATGCTGGGGATACGTCGAGGAATGCCTGAGGGGAGGCGGGACCATAGATCCCGCTGACGTTTTCCTCAGGCTCTACGGCTACGACGACATCGACTGGCGCAAGGTGTTCTCTCAGGCCTTGAACGCAGCAACCGAGCGCACTTCCCTTCGTTGGATGGAGTACTTCGGTCTTATCAAGCTCGTGGAACTGGCGGAAAGGGCAGGAAAGACGGTGTTCTTCTTCGCCAACGACCTCATCGAACAGGTCATAGACGTCGATCTGGCCGAGAGGAGCTTCATAGACTGGATGAAAGAGGAGTTCAAAGAGGCCGGTATCCCCGATGCCATGTACCGGTACCTGGGAGCTGGGGGACCAGAGTCCACGATCCACGTGGACCAGGTGGACGTCAGGCTGGTCGATTCAGAAGGCAACGATATTATCACCTCCATCGGGGGCCAGGTATTGCTCGATATACCCGAGGTCGACATCCTGGCCTGGGAAGGGTGGGGGGATTTCCACGAGGAATACAAGAAGGGCACGCTTGAGATACTGGTATCCATACGCAGGGAGATCCTCGGGGTCTCCGAGCGCATATCGCGGAGCATGTTCCTTCCTGAAAGCGATCTGGTCCTCGACCCCAGGGACGGGGTTTCGTTTTTGGACGAACTAAAGGCGTCAATGGAGAACGCCCTCGGCCAAAAGGACCTCTGGATGCGGGCGGCCATGACCGCCCCAGAGGCAAACGTCGTGATGATGGACCCCCTGGCAGAGGCAGCCAAGACCGAGCTCCTGAACAACCGGGACGCGATCTTCGAGCGGCAGGAGTCCTTGAAAGCCATGGTCTCTAGCGTCGCGGGGCAGCTGCTGGGTGCCGTCATATCCGTCATGGGGGACAGGGACGTTCCCTGGGAGTACAACCTGAAGCTGATGGAGGCGCGCATAGCCGAGGACCGGGAAGAGGGCGTCTACTCATCTATAGAGTACGTGTTCGAAGAACACGCCCAGCACGTTCAAGGTAATTTCCTACGCGGGCTCTCTCAGGGTTCCGGGAGCGATGCGGCCTCCACTTGGATGGCCGATGTGATCGCCAGGACCGGGGATCCCTACGCGGGTCTATCAGCGATATTGAGCGATGACGTCTCAAAGATGCTGTCCGAGTTATCCCACGGCGTTCGCATTAGGGGGGACTGGATGGAGGTGGACCTGCCCGTCTCGCCATACTTCTCCCTGCTAGGTCCCGATGGCCGTTTTTACACTGAATCCCTCAGGGTGGAGGTCACCTATCCGGACGAGGGGGCAACGGGCGCATGGTGCTCGGCGTCAATTGACGATCCGACTCTCTATCAAGGGTCTCCCGAGGCGAAGGCCCAGGTCCATGACACGGACATACTGGATCTCAAGGCGGCTTCCTACCAATCGGTCTGGAAGGTCGTCTGCTCGGGCGAGACCACCGTCATCGTGTCGCCCGGCGGTGATATGGGTCAGGTCATACCAATGAGGTTGCAGGAGCGTCTGTCCTTAGATTCCGAAAGGACGGTGGCGGTGCTCACCGGCCACGCGCTGGCAGGTGTGAGCTATGTCAGCGTGAACACGCTTGGCCAGCAGATATCCGAGATCATCGACACCCTGCTCCGCCCGCTGCAGGAAGGCATCGAAGCCCTCACCTCCAATCTTCGGGCGGTGTACCGATCGCTGCAGGAGGCTGTAACCAGCATGGTAGAGATGGGAAGGGAGGCCTTCAACAAGATGTCCGCAATGCTCATGTCCTTGGTGGAAAGACTGCAGGATTTCATACGCTCCGCGATGTCCACATTGGAAAGCAATATCGCCAAGCTGCTGCTGGATGTTCTGGGAGAGAGGTGCGTGACCATCAGCTACCTTGGCCTGGATATCTCGGTGAGGCTCAGGCCCAAGGACCTTGCCTACCGCGAGGTCGGTGTCCCGGCGTCCTTGTCCCTGAGCTTCAGGGCCAGGGACTGCCGCATCGACGTGACTACTCGGTTGATCAGGGGGCAAGGAAACCTCAGCCTGCTCACCAACGCCTCCCTTCAAGGGGACGATTGGACGGTCTCAACGGTGATCGACCCGTTCATGGACGTGTTCCCCCACTTGGTGGAGGTCCGGGGGCTGATGGATGGCGCCTGCGTTGAACTGGTCATGCCAGAGGTGGTGAGCTACAGAAAGGTCTCCTTCTCCCTTTCCGATATTCCCGGGGTGGGAGCGCTGCTGTCGAACATACCGCTGCCGATACCAGGTCTCAAGGGATGCGTGAACGCCGGTATGTACATCAAGGTCCTGGAGGGAAGGACCGACAAAATAGTGATCAACGAATACGAGCTGAATCCAGCAGGCGAGGACGCTGGCCACGAATGGGTGGAGCTTTACAATCCCACTTCCGAGGCGATAGACCTGACCGGGTGGACCATCGAGACCCGCCACGGCGTGTCGGGTCAGGCATCGCTGAGCGGGGTGATGATGCCCGGGGGCCGCCTGGTGCATCATTTCCCCGGGCAGGCCCTGGACAACATCGGTGAGAGCTTCCCATTCGAGGAAAGCCTGGTCCTGAGGGACGATCGCGGCCGGAGGGTGGACAGCGCCCCCTTCTCCACGGACTGCTGGAACGACGATAGGACCTGGCAGAGGGCCAAGGACGCGGCCGACCGCTGGGAGTTCAGGACAGGAACGAAAGGCTCCTCGAACGGTAGGGACATCTTCTCCATCCTGGACCTGGATACCGTGGAACAGGCATACCTCTCAGCGGTGACCGAATCGCTGTACCAGCTCTCGTCCGGGGAGCTTAGCATGAATGCCCTGGCCAAGACCTTGGAGACCGCGCTGATGCGCTTGATGGAAAGGTTGATGTCGAACATCCTGGACAAGGAAGTGGTAGCAGGGCTGTTCGTGGAGGTGGCGGTGGCCGAGGCCTCTTCCGTGGCCAAGTCCGGGATGAGAATGGAGGTGATGTGGCGCTGCGGGACCCTGCGGGACGCGCTGCACAACCTGGCCAGCTCCGCCAGTACATTGACCGGCTCGTTCGGCAATCCGTTCCAGGCCTACTTGGACGGTCTGCCCTCTGCCAATGGCATATGGGTGGGGATATCGTCCTTCGGTTCTCTGGGGGTGCCCAAGATGATATCCGCCCCCGGTTGCGGAATGGAGGTCCGATACCAGACCATGGTGGCAGTGGACCTGGGGGTCCTGGCCACGGTGTTCGGGCTCAAGGCACCAGGGTGGTCCATGGAGGCAGGGGCTAAGATAAGCGGCGTTCCGTCCACGGCCGTCCCCATGTTCAAGGCCCCCAGCGGAACGACGTTGGACATTTGGCTGTGCAAGGTCACCGTCCAAAGAGCATCGGTGTGATGTTTATGAGCGATCACCCGCTCAACCCCTATCTTGAACATCGGGAACCCCATGTCTTATCTATTGGCAAAGGATATTGGAAGCCGAGGTAAAAGATATGGTTAGCCTGAACGATCTGATCGAGGAGCTCGACTGCACCCTGGAGGACTTTTTAGACCAGGTAACCCTGGCCATCGACCTTCTTGAGGAAGGCGAGCAGGAAGAGGCCGTTGAGGTTTTGAAGGGGCTGGAAGAGGACCTCTTCGACTTCCTTGGATACGAAGAGATGGAGGAGGGCGAGGAAGAAGGGGAAGAAGAGGAAGAGGAAGAGGAAGAAGAGGAGAAGCCCAAGAAGGCCCCGGCCAAGAAGGGAAAGAAGTAAGGCCGCCCCGCGGCCATCAAACCGTTTACCTTTCCTATTCTATCAGTTCCTGTCCCTGCATGTACGGCCTCAGGGCCTTGGGTATGCAGATCCGCCCTTCCCGGTCCTGGCAGTTCTCCATTATGGCCACCATGGTCCTGGGCAGCGCCAGGCCTGAACCGTTCAGGGTGTGCACGAACTCGCTTTTCAGATGGGGTTCCGGACGATACTTCACGCGGGCCCGGCGCGCCTGAAAGTCGGTAAAGCAGCTGCAGGACGAGACCTCCAGCCAGCTTCCGGTACCTGGAGCGTGGGCCTCCAGGTCATAGGTCTTCGCGGAAGCGAACCCCATGTCCCCGGTACACAGCAGCAGAGTGCGGAACGGAAGTTCCAGGCCGCGCAGGACGTCCTGAGCGTCGTTGAGCAGGGACTCGAGCTCCTGGAAGGAGCCGTCCGGAAGAACGAACTTCACCAGCTCCACCTTGTTGAACTCGTGCACCCGGATCATCCCCTTCATCTCAGCGTGCCGACCGGCCTCGCGCCTGAACGAGGGCAGGTAAGCGGTGTAACGGATGGGCAGGTCCTCCTTGGCCAGGATGTCATCCTGCAGCAGATTGGTGACGGGGACCTCCGCCGTGGGGTTCAGCCACAGGTCGTCCCTCTCGCACCAGTACATGTCATCCTTCATCTTGGGGTACTGCCCGGTCCCGATCACAGCCGCCCTGTTGACCACCACGGGCGGGAACACTTCGGTATATCCCTGATCGTGATGCATGTCCAGCATGTAATTTATAAGCGCTCTTTCCAGGCGGGCCCCGTCGCCCTTAAGCACGAAGAACCCACTGCCAGCTACCTTCACCCCGCGTTGGAAATCTATGATGTCCAGGTCCTCGCCGAGGGCGATATGGTCCTTTGGATCGAAATCGAACTTGGCGACCTTCCCGGATTCCATGACCACCCGGTTCTTCTCGTAGCAATCCCCGATCGGCACCGTGGAGTGCGGGATGTTCGGAATGAGCAGTATGGCCTCGTCCCTCTGGGCCTCCAGGTCGGACACCTTGGCCTCCACCGCGCCAATGTTGGCGGAAACGCTCTTCATCTCCGCCACCGCCTCGGCCTTCTCCTTCCCTTTCAGCTTGGCAATGCGCAGGGAGGCCTCGTTCCGCTGCTTCCTCAGTCGGTTGCCTTCCTCCACCGCCGCCCGCCATACCCCGTCCAGTTCCAGGAACCGTTCCAGAACGTTCTCGTCGTACAAACGGTTCTTGAGCATGGTTCGTATGGCCTCGGGGTTCTCCCTGATCACGTTGACGTCCAACACTGCGCTCACCCTAGAAATCCACGTCTACCTTGCCTTCCAGATACTTTCTGTCACAGACCAGTACAGTATGTCCGACGACCTCCACAAGCACCGATCCAGAACGCTCTGACAGGTACTCAGCAACTTCCTTGCGGTCCTGTTCCACGCTGGGTAGAAGTCGGACCTTCACGACCTTCCTGGCCTTGACCTGCTTGGCCAACTCATCTACCAGGGTGTCGGTAACCCCGTCCTTTCCCACGTGCACGGTGGGCCTCAGGTCATGGCCGACCCTTTTCACATCCTTCATCGTCCTTGGCGGCATGTCCGTCTCTCCTTGATCTCCATCAGATACGGTGCTCTTCTGACCGAACCGCACTCCAGGCAGTGGGTGACCACGCGATGGTCCCTCAGCCTCACGCGGCAGTTCGATCCGGGAACGAGCGGTGTCGAGCAACGCCTGCAGTAGAGCGCTCCAGGGGGCATCGGGACCTTGTTCCGCGCGGAGATGCGCCTTGCCAGGGTCATATATCGTTTGGCTCTGGCCATGTTGCCACCCAAGGCCTCCTTCTCCGACAGTCGGACCAGGATGCCCATTCTCTTGCGGGCGATGCCCCGGACCTGGTTGTTCGACACTTTCTTCCTGCTCAAAGGGTTCTCCTTCAGGTGCGATAATGCCATCTCGTTAAATAGGTTTGTCCGACCCCTGTCCCTCTCCAGGTGCCAGGGCCTGCTCCAAAATGACGCTCTTGGGCAGAAATCCGAAACGAGCGTAGAACGAGTGGACCTCTTCGTTCCCCACGATGGCCAGGAGGACCTTGCGCTTCACCCCCAGGGCTTCCATCCAACCCATGGCGTTCTTCATCAGGGCGGTCCCTACGCCCATCCTTCGATAGGCGGCCGTGATAAAAATGGAATCCACCTCCCCGGTCATGTCCGGGGCTATGCTGGAAACGCAGTATCCAATGACCCGGGCGCCCTCGTCCCTGGCCAGTTCCACTCTCATCAGCCCCCCGGAGGCCTTCTCCAGGAGCTCTTCCCTTCTTTCCTCGAAGCTCTTGGACCCAAGCGTCCTCCTGAAATGCATTGACCTTGCCCCGTGCATCTGCCTAAGCTCCAACCAGAGCGGGCCAATGAGGTACAGCCCCTCCTCGGTCATGGCGTCATACGTAATTCGCATCCGCTGACAGATATCCTCTTATGCAAGAAGCTTTTTCCCACTGGTAAGCGTGATGTGGATTAAGTGCTCATACATCAGCCTTATATAGGAAAATATGAATGTAGCCACCCCGTCGCATTGATACAATACAGGTGATATGATATGGCCAGAAAGCCGGCAAGGATGTACAGGAGGCTCACAGGACAGGCCTTCACCCGCAGGGAATACATGGGTGGAGTTCCAGCCCTGAGGATAAACACTTTCGACCTGGGGTCCACAAACGCGGAGTTCCCGATCACCATCAATATGAAGGTAAAGGAGACCTGTCAGATCAGGCACACCGCAATGGAGGCCGCCCGTATCGCCGCCAACAGGGTGATGTCCAGGACCCCTGGCGGTAACTACCACCTCAAGTTCAGGATCTATCCGCACCACGTGCTGAGGGAGAACAAGCTGGCCACCGGCGCCGGGGCCGACCGTGTCTCCAGCGGCATGAGGGGATCGTACGGCAAGAACATCGGCACCGCGGCCCGAGTGCATGCGGGTCAGGTCGTCCTCACCCTCAGGGTGCCCGTCTCCAATTTCAACAGCGCCAAGGAGGCCCTGTGGAAAGCCTCCCTCAAGCTGCCCACTCCCTGCTTCATCGAAGTGGAGAAGGGCGCTGAGCTGGTGAAGTGAGACGCCGGTCCAAAATCCCTTTCCCAATCTTTCTTCTTATTGTAATCATTAATTACCAATGACCCTTTTATGTTCAGAGGTGTGATTTGGACGCGGACATTCTGTTCTTGGCCATCGGGGCAGTCATCTTCATGGGTTTCATCTCCAACTACCTCTTCCGCCGGTTCAAGGCTCCCGATGTTCTGATATTGATGATGCTCGGCATAGCGCTGGGCCCCGGGGGCATAGGGCTGATCAACACCGAGGCGGCCCAGGTGATAGAGGCACTGACGCCCTACGTGGCCGCCGCGGCCTTGGCCATAATAATGTTCCAGGCCGGAATGGACCTCGCCATCGGAGACGTGGTCAGGTCCTTCAGCAAGTCCATCATTCAAACGGTGATAGGTTTCGTCGCCTCCATGCTCATCACCGCCCTGATCCTGACGTTCCTTACCGATTGGAATGCGGAAACATGCCTCCTGCTAGGCGCCATCGTAGGGGGGACCAGCGGGGCCATCGTCATCCCGATAATCTCATGTCTGAGGATATCCAACAATCTCAAGATGGTCCTCACTCTGGAATCGGCGATCACCGATGTGCTGGTGATCGTGGTGGCCACATCCATAATCGTGTTCATGAGCCAGGACACCGCCAGCATCACGAACGCGTTCGAGCTCCTGGTGAGCTCCTTCATGATATCCACCATGATAGGGGTTATCTCCGGCATATTGTGGACAAAGATGCTTCAGCGGCTCAGCAAGCAGCCATACTCCTACATGATAACGATAGCCGCCATGCTGATCGTGTTCTCCGTCACCAACTTCCTGGTGGACAAGGCCGGGGGAGGGGCGATAGCCGTACTGGTGTTCGGGCTGACCATTGGTAACTGGGACGAGATATCGAAGGTCCTAAAACAGAAAGGGGAGAGGTTCGCCCTTGGAGACAAGGTCAAACGCTTCCACGATGAGATATCCTTCCTGATACGCACTGTGTTCTTCGTGTACCTCGGTCTGGTGGTCACCACCATCCAGTTCACTCCGTGGTACATTCTGCTGGGGCTCATCGTCTTTTTCGGCCTGCTCATCGCCCGCTACATATCCCTGCTGCTCGCTGACAGGTACATAGGACTGGACGCCAGCGATGAGATGGGGCTCTTCTACATGATGCCCCGCGGCCTGGCCGCCGCCGTAATGGCCGCCATCCCCTTCTCATATCCTTTGGTGTTCGACGAAGGGACCGCCACGGCCATACTCGGAGTTTCGGTGGTGGTGGTACTGCTCTCGACGGTCCTGGCATCCATAGGCGCTTTCTACATGGAGATACACGCCCGCCGCAACGGGTGTCTGCTGGAGAACAAGTTGGACGAGCCCGTTCCGTTCGAGGAAGAGGTGTGATCTTGGACCTGCAACTGGAGCGGGCGGTCTCAGAGGTCCGCTCCCGCAAGGCGAAGCTGGTAGGGCTGCAGATGCCCGAAGGGCTCAAGACCAAGGCCAGGGACTTCGCGGACGCCCTGGAGAAGGTCACCGGCTGCCAGGTCGTGGTGCTCGGGGACCCCTGCTACGGGGCCTGCGATCTGAAGGCGCCGCATGGATTGGACCTGCTGGTCCATGTCGGCCACGCTCCCATCCCCGACCTCCGTCCGGAAATGCCCACCGTGTTCCTTGAGGTCCGCATGGACTATGGTCCCGTGGAGGTGATCTCAAAGATCACTGCCAGGATCAAGGCGCGGGTGGGGCTGGTGGCCACCGCACAGCATGTCCATCTCCTTCCTTCGGTGGAGGACGCCCTGAAGGGGTTGGGCCGTACAGTTCTGATAGGCCAGGGCGATGACCGTTTGAACGCTCCCGGACAAGTACTGGGATGCAACGTGACCTCCGCCCTGAGCATAATGAAGGATGTGGAGCAGTACATATTCCTGGGCAGTGGGTACTTTCATCCCCTGGCCGTTTCCCTTGGCACCGGCCTTCCAGTGCTGTGCATCGATCCATATCGGGGGGCGGTGGACGATCTGGACGCGTTCAGGGAGCAAGTGGTCAGGCAGAGATACGCATCAATGGCCAAGGCCATGGGTGCAAAGGACTGGCTTGTGCTGCTGTGCGATAAGCCAGGTCAGAGGAGGTACGAGCTGGCGGTCAAGTGCCTGGAGGCCCTGCGAAAGAAAGGGATGAGGGCGAACATCGTGATGCTCAACGAGGTCAGGGCAGAGGCCCTCATACCCTACCGAGCGGAGGCGGCGGTGAGCACGGCATGCCCCCGCCTGGCGATAGACGATGGGCCGCATTATCCCCTTCCGCTGCTCACCCCTTGGGAGATGGAGATGGTGCTGGGGCTGCGCAGCATGGACGATTACCGCTTCGATCAGATACTGGTGGGAGACACCCCCGACTAGATTTTATATATCCGTTCAATACCGGCTTAGAGGTCGCTCCCATCAACGAACTGCCGCTTGAACGAGAGATAGAGCTATTTCTTTCCAAGACCGCGTCCGATCACGAGGATGATCACCTCGCCGCCCTGGCGCGAGAGGTCCGCAGGGCCAGAGCATCCCCCGTTTACGGGAATACCGTTCCCGACGTTGTTTCGTGGGACGACCTGCAGGCGTTGCCCGCCATCGGGTATGACGCGATCGAACGTTCTTTCAATGAGCACGGGCTGGAGCCCTGTCTTCTACAGCCTGCTGAACGTTTCTATCACACTTCAGGTTACACCGGGATATCAAAGAGGATCTACTACAGCGCCGGCGACATAGACATAATGGCCAGGAACTACGCTCTTTACGGGCGTCTCATCGGGATCAGAGCGGGAATGACCGGTTGGAGCGTGGCGGGCGAGGAACCGTTGGTGTCCGGACCCACGCTTAACAACGCCAGCAGGGTGATCGGGGTCGACCTGCTATCAACCCTCCTCACCAAGGACACCGACCTGCGAAGGGCGCTCAAGAAGGCTTCCAGGGCTCACGGGTTCGACCTCATGGCGGGGACGCCCCTTCTGTTCTATGTCATTGGGCGCATAGCCCACGAGCCTGAATACTTCCGGCAGATGGTGGAGAGGGCGGCCAAGAACAAGTACCATCTCCCAGCTCCCCTGGCCAGAGCGGCCGGGCTCCTCCTGTCCCAGGGTATAGACATGATCGGGCTGAAAGAGAACGTCAGAGGTGTGAGAGTCGCTATCACATACGCGGAGCCCCTCAGCCCGTACCTGGGTTCCCTTGGCGCATACTATCCCAACATGAGGGGTCACGATGTCATGGGAAGCACGGAATGCCCGTTGATAGCCTCCCAGTACAGGCCGCTGCAGGAGGGCCTGCAGCTTTTCCTTCCCGGGGTCATAGCCGAGCTGGCCGATCCCGCGGAAGTGCAGCGCTCTCGCAAGGAAGGCACCCCCCTGAAGGCCGTTCCCTGGACCGAATGGGGAGAGGGTATGAGGGGAGAGCTGATCATCAGCCGCCCTGGGGAATGCCTGCCCCTGCTACGCTACGCCACTGGTGACCTCATCGAAGTGAAGGATCCGGTCTGCTCCACCGAGGTGGCAGGGGGCGGGACGGTCGTTTCGCCCTCAATAAGGATAATGGGGCGCTCCGTTGACACCCTGGACTTCGAGACACAGGACGAGAGCGGCAATTATCTGGGCGGCAAGATATACTCCCGCCACATCCAGGACGCGCTCCAGCGTTCAGACAACATTAGGTGGTGGGAACTGTATGACGTGGGGGAGAGGCCTTCCCGACTGGTGTTCCTCGTGATCCCGGAGCGCCCCGTCGATGACAAGGAGGCCTTCCGGCACTTGGTGACAAGGAAGCTACTGCACGAGTGCAACGATCTTCTGGGAACGATCAGGACGGGACAGGACCTGGACCGCCTGCAGATACTGATAGCCGAGCCCTCCGCTTACGCCCACGTGCAGGAGGAGATCGATGCCAGGGCCAAGGCCGGACGGTCCCTGGGTCAGTTAAAGCCCAAGCATATATTCCGATATGAGGACGAGGCCGAGTTCGCCGCTAGGCTGGAAGGACGAATGGCCTGACCGCCGCGGCGTCAGGGTGAATAAAATATATCCGAGTGGACGAATCACCCAATCATGCTTACCCCCGAGCACATATTCCAAAGGGCGATCACCAGCCGGGCCAAGGTCGGCATCGGGCTGGGGGAGGACTCGCGCAAGGTGCTTAAAAGCGCCCGTATCGCGGAGAGGAAGGGGTACGCCCAGGTGGTGACGTTCGATTCCGCCGATAAGATGATCGCCGCTCTACGCCACGGGGAGGTCGACGCGGTGGTCCGCGGGGACCTTAGCGCCAACCTGGCCATGGCCGAGGTCAAGGCCCAATTCTCCCTGGGGCATCTCCTTCGCGCGGCGCTCATGCAACCCAAAGGGGGTCGCATGTTCTTCCTGGCGCCGGTAGGCATCGACGAAGGCTGGGGCCTCGTCCAGAAGTTGGATTTCATACGTTTCTCGGCCCCACTGTTCGAAAAGCTGGGCGCGGGGATGGAGGCCGGCGTGCTCTCCGGTGGCAGGGTGGGGGACATGGGGAGGAGCGCCGAGGTGGACGCCACCATCCGGGAGGCCATCGAGGTGGAGAGGCTGGGAAAGAAGGAGGGGTTCAGCGTCCAGCACTGCCAGATACTGATCGAGGAGGCGGTGCGCACCAAGAACCTGGTCATAGCCCCCGACGGCATAATCGGCAACATGATATTCAGGACGATGCACCTAGTGGACGGTTGCATCTCCATGGGAGCCCCCATATTGAACCTGGAGAAGGTGTTCATCGACACTTCCCGGGCAAAGAGGTGCTACTCGGACTCCATCGCACTAGCCTCGGCCCTGGCCGACCAGGGAAAATGATTATTGAGTACCGGAGCAATAGGGTAAGGGGCATTCACATGAGACTAGAGATAGACGGTGAGTTCGCAGGGATCAGGTTCTCCGCCTGCCATTTCATAGCTGGGCATCAAAAATGCGGACGACTGCACGGCCACACGTACGTGGTCAGCATGAAGCTGCACGGCGAAATGGGAAATGACGGCATGGTCATGGACTTCATCCCCCTGAAGAAGGAGCTGCGGGCCATCGCAGAGGAGCTGGACCACCGCGTCCTCGTTCCGGCCAACTCCAAGAGGATCACCCTGGTCCTGGGAGAGGAGGTGTTCATCAAGGCGGATGGCAAGAAGTACGCCCTGCCCAAGGAGGACGTGCTGCTGCTTCCCACCGAAGAGAGCAGCGCCGAGGAACTGTGCCATTACATACTCGGCAAGGTCATAGAGAAAGTGGAATTTCCATCCAACGTCAAGGAGGTCGAGGTGGGCGTCCACGAGGAGCTGGGACAGAGCGCTTGGTTGAGCAAGAAACTGGGGGCCAAGAGATGAAGGCCATCAGCCTGCTGTCCGGCGGATTGGACTCGACGGTGACCTTGGCCTACGCCCTGCACCAGGGGTACGAGGTCACCGCACTGACCATCAACTACGGTCAGAAGCACAAACGGGAGCTCGATGCCGCCCGGGCCGTAACCGCCCACTACAACGTTCCTCACATCATCCTGGACTTCCCCCTCACCAGCCTGCACAGCGCCCTGACCGACGAAAAGATCCCCATTCCGGACCGCAGGCCCGAGGACATAGGGTACGACATACCGGAGACGTATGTTCCAGCCAGGAACATAATGTTCCTGAGCATCGCGGCCGGTCTGGCCGAGTCGGAGGACGCCAGCGCCGTCTTCATCGGGGCCAACTCCATCGATTACAGCGGCTACCCCGATTGCCGTCCGGAGTTCTTCCAGGCCTTCGAGGCCATGCTCGAGGTGGGGACCAAGAGGGGTGTGCAAGGATACCCCGTGAGCATCGAGCATCCTATACTGAAATACACCAAGGCGGAGATAGTGAAGCTGGGAATAAGGATGGAGGCCCCGCTCCACCTCACCTGGAGCTGCTACCGCGGCGGTGAGAAGGCCTGCGGCCACTGCGATTCGTGCGTGCTCCGTCTCAAGGGCTTCAAGGAGGCCGGGGAAAAGGACCCCGTCCCCTACGAGGACTGAGGATGCTCATCAACGAGATGTTCCTCTCCATACAGGGAGAGGGAAGGACCATGGGGCTGCCTACGGTCTTCGTTCGATTGAGCGGTTGCAATCTTGATTGTCATTGGTGCGACACACGGTACGCCAGCGAGGGCGGCTCGGAGATGTCGGTCGAGGACGTGCTCTCCGAGGTTAACGGAAAAGGCACCAGGCACGTATGCCTGACGGGTGGGGAGCCGTTATTGAGCGAGGGAACCCCCGAGCTCGTGATCAGATTGCTGGAGAAAGGGAAGCACGTCACTTTGGAGACCAACGGCTCCCTTCCCATAACCGGTCTTCCTGACCATCCCGAACTGCTCATAAGCTTGGACTACAAGTGCCCCTCTTCGGGCATGGAGGACAGAATGCTCCTGGAGAACCTCGACCATCTGAGGCCCAAGGACCAGCTGAAGTTCGTGGTAGCCGACGAAAAAGACCTGGGAAGGGCAGAGGAGGTTCTGCGAGAACGCTGTCCGAACTGTCCGGTCATATTCACCCCGGTCGGCGGCCTAACGCTGGCTCCAGTGGTGGAGTTCGTTCTAAAAAGGAATTTGGAGGTGAGGGTGCTGCCACAGCTCCACAAGATAATATGGGGAGAAAGACGAGGGGTCTGAACCGTGTCAGGTCCTAGCAATGATTATATAATATGCTTCTAGTTCCCCTAAATCACATACGGGGAATTGCGATGAGCATCTTTATCGTGGACGGACACGGTCTTTTGCGTGCTTAAATCGGCTCATCGCTGCAACCTTGGATGTGAGAGTTGGTTATCATGACCGAACTTCGATCGTCAAGCAGTCAGGACTCCAGCGCCCGTGGCGGGTATGAGGCGGACAGGATATTCACCAGTCACTTCAACCGCTTGGCATTGGACCCCTCCACCCCCGATCGCGTGGAGATACTGGACACGACCCTGCGCGACGGGGAGCAGACGCCTGGCGTTGCCCTTTCCATGGACGACAAGGTCCGCATAGCCCAGCTGCTGGACGAACTGGGGGTGGATGTCATAGAGGCCGGGTTCCCTCGCACGTCCAAGGGAGAACAGGAGACCATACGCAAGATCAGCTCCCTGGGGCTCAGGGCCAAGGTCTGCGGTCTCGCCCGATGCTCCAGGGAGGACATAGATTCTGCCGTTGACAACGGCGTCAACTACGTGCACACCTTCATAGCGACCTCCGAAGGGCACATGAGGAACAAGCTCAAGATGAACAGGGAGCAGGTTAAGGCCCGGGCCGTGGACGCCGTCGAGTACGCCCGCTCCCGCGGCGTCATCGTAGAGTTCTCCTGCGAGGACGGCACCCGCACTGAACTCGATTTCCTGAAGGAGATGCACGTGGCCGTGCAGGAGGCCGGGGTGCACAAGATAAACCTGCCCGATACAGTGGGCACCATGTCCCCGTCGGCCATGGAATACCTGGTCTCAGAGGTCATGAAGGTCACCAAGGTCCCTCTGTCCATCCATTGCCATGACGATTTCGGTCTGGCCGTGGCCAATTCCGTGGCGGCGGTGCGCAAGGGCGCCCGGCAGGTGCATGTTTGCGTCAACGGCCTGGGGGAAAGGGCGGGCAACGCCGCACTGGAAGAGGTTGTCATGAGCTTACTTGCCTTCCTGAACGTGCGCACCAACGTGGACACCAGGAAACTGGGTATGACATCCCGTGCGGTGGCAAGGATGACCGGGATCCCCATCCCGGACACCAAGGCCATCGTGGGCAACAACGCTTTCTCTCACGAGTCCGGCATCCACGTACATGGGGTGCTGAAGGACCCCTCCACCTACGAGGCGTTCTCTCCTGAACTTGTGGGCATGCAGCGCAACATAGTGATGGGCAAGCATACTGGCGCTCATTCCGTAAAGGAAAAGCTTGGCGATTACGGCATCTTCCTGCCCGATGAGATGCTGTCCACCGTCGTGGACAAGATAAAGACCCTGGCGGAAAGCGGCAAGGAGGTCGACGACGCCGAGCTTGTCGCACTGGCCCTGCATATACTCGGGCAGGTGGACAAGGACCACCAGCACGTAAAGCTAAAGGAGTTCACGGTGTTCACCGGAATGAACATCACACCCACCTCCACCGTGGTGATCGAGGTGGACGGAAAGCAGGTGCGCTCGTCCGACGTGGGCATAGGTCCTGTTGATGCCGCCCTGAACGCCATAAGGACCGCGGTCAGCGAGAACATATCGCTGGTCGAGTACAGGCTGAACGCCATAACCGGCGGCAGCGACGCCCTTTGCGAGGTGACCGTGAAGCTGAGGATGAACGGCGACCAGAAGGTGATGTCGGTGGGCAAGAGCATCGGCTCTGACATAGTGCTCGCCAGCGTGGACGCCGCAATGGCCGCCATAGACCGCCTGCTGGCCAGGCAAAGATCTTAAGGTGAACAGATGAAAACGGAGCCCAAGACCATATCAGAGAAGATACTGTCCCTGAAGTCCGGAACGGATGCCAGGGCGGGGGACATCGTGGAGGCGGACGTCGATCATGTCATGGTGAACGATGTCACCGGGCCTCTGGCCTTTCAGGAGTTCGAGGCCCTGGAATGCGAACCGATGCGCGAAAAGATCGTTCTCATACCGGACCACTTCGTGCCCAACAAGGACGTTGCATCGGCCAAGCAGGCCAAGGAGATGCGGGACTTCGCCAAGCGCTGGGGCATCAGGAACTACTTCGAGGTCGGGCGCGGCGGGGTTTGCCACCAGGTAATGCTGGACAACGGTTTCGCATACCCTGGCGCCCTGGTGGTGGGGGCGGACTCCCACACCTGCACCTACGGGGGGGTGAACGCCTTCGCCACCGGCGTCGGAAGCTCGGAGGCGGCGGCGGTGTTCGCCACCGGCCAGCTGTGGTTCAAGGTCCCCGGTGCCTTCAGGGTGCTGCTGAAGGGACGCCCGTCCAAGTACGTGGGCGGGAAGGACCTGGTGCTCAAGCTGATCAGCGACATCGGTGTGGATGGCGCCACCTACAAAGCACTGGAGTTCGAGGGCCCCGGGGTGTCCGCCTTGACAGTCTCGGACCGTCTCTCCGTCTCCAACATGGCCATAGAGGCCGGCGGCAAGGCTGGAATATTCCCCTGCGATGAGGCGACGGTCTCTTACATGAACACCGTGCGGAAAGGCGGGTACAACGCCACCTTCCCGGACGAAGGGGCCTCGTACGAACGCACCCTGGAGTACGACCTGTCCTCCCTGGAGAGCATGGTCGCGCTTCCTCATCTTCCTTCCAACGGCAAGACGGCCAGGGATGTCAACGTCCAGATCGATCAGGCGTACCTGGGATCGTGCACCAACGGGCGCATCGAGGACCTGAGGCTGGCGGCCGAGATAATACGAGGAAGGAAGGTGCACCCCGACGTGCGCATGGTGGTCGTTCCCGCCTCGGTCAAGGTGTTCGAGCAGGCCATGGCCGAGGGGGTGCTGACCGAGCTCTCCAGGGCCGGGGCGTTCATATCCGGCCCCACTTGCGGGGCCTGTCTCGGGGGTCACATGGGCATACTCGCTCCCGGGGAAAGATGCGTAAGCAGCACCAATCGCAATTTCATAGGGCGCATGGGACACCGGGAGTCGGAGGTGTACCTGGCTGGCCCGGCCGTGGTGACCGCTTCGGCCATAACCGGCCGTATAACCGACCCGAGGGATTTGGAGGCGATCAGATGAAGGAGATCAAGGGTCGGGTGTGGAGGTTCGGCGACCACGTGGACACCGACCAGATCATTCCAGCTGAAAGGCTGACAAGCGACAACAACGACAAGCTCGGAACGTTCGTCTTCGAGAAAGTGCGGCCGGACATGGCCAAGCTGACCGGGAAGGGCGACGTGATAGTGGCCGGTCGCAACTTCGGCTGCGGGTCGAGCAGGGAGCACGCTCCACGCGCCCTGTTGCAGGCTGGCATATCATGCGTTGTGGCCGAAAGCTATGCCAGGATATTCTACCGCAACTGCATAAACACCGGTCTGCTGCCGGTGGAGTGCCAAGTGGAGGCGGATGACGGTGATGTCATGTCCGTCGATCTTCACAAGGGCGTCATAGTCAACCGGACCAAGGGCAGGGAGTGGCGGTTCGCCCCCTTCCCCAAGTTCGTCCAGGACCTAATGGACAAGGGCGGCCTGATGGCCAAGATCAAGGAGGAAAAGAGATGCACAAAATAGCTGTACTGCCGGGCGATGGTATCGGACCGGAGGTCGTGGCCGAGGGCCTGAAGGTGATGAACGTCCTCTCCGAGAACTACTCGGTAAAGTTCGATCTGCAGGAGTTCGGGATTAACTCGGAACGGTACCTGAACACCGGGAAGCTGGTGACGGAAGAGGACATAGACCAGCTTCGCAAGTTCGATAGCATATTCCTGGGGGCCATCGGGGACGATCGGGTGAAGCCCGGGGTCCTGGAAAAGGGGATACTGCTGGCATTGAGGTTCAGCTTCGACCAGTATGTCAATCACCGGCCGGCGCCGCTCTGGAAGCCGTTCGGCCGATTGAAAAGGGATGCTGACTTCAACATCGACGTTTTCAGGGAGAACACGGAGGACTATTACATCGGAGCAGGGGGAAGGATATCCAATGGCAAGGGTGTTCTGGACATGCGCGTGAAGCGCCATCTTTACGACATGAAGGTAAGGCTGGAGGCGAACGCGGACGCCGCGGACGACTTCGCCTTCGAGATAGGGATGATGTCCCGCAAGAACATAGAGCGCTTCGCCGACCACGTGATAGATTTCTCGAACATAATCGGCGAGAACTACATAACCGTGGTGGATAAGGCCAACGTCTGCAGCAACATCTACTCCCTGTGGAGGGAGGTGTGGGACGAGAAGTGCAGGAAGGCCGGCAAGGAGCACGGCTACATGTACGTCGACGCCATGACCATGGCCCTCGTTAAAAATCCGGACAAGTTCCGACTGATCGCCGTGCCCAACATGTTCGGGGACATAATCACCGACCTGCTGGCCGAGGTGACGGGCGGGCTAGGGTTGGCACCGGGTGGCAACATCAACCCCCAGGGCATATCCATGTTCGAGCCGGTGCACGGTTCCGCTCCCAAGTACAAGGGCATGGACCGCATCAACCCGGTGGCCACCATACTGGCGGTGAAGATGATGATGGACGATCTGGGCCGCAGGGACCTTGGGGACATAGTGTTCAAGGGGGTGCGCGGCGCCTTCGACAAGGGCGTGTACACCAAGGACCTTGGCGGGAACGCGACCACCAGACAGATGGGCGACGCGGTAGTTGCGGCCATACACGCTCTGAAGTGATCGCGGTCCCTGAAAACACCTTCCTCTCCCTTATTTTATATATTTGGCCTTGTTGCAAAATTACAGTGACCGGCA
>JAAYDU010000063.1 GCA_012729095.1 Methanobacteriota archaeon
ATCGCTCGGACTGGAGAGGGTGGAGTACGAGCCGGAGCAGTTCCCAGGGCTGGTGTACCGCTTGGACTCTCCGAAGGTCGTGGTACTTCTGTTCGGCTCCGGCAAGCTGGTCTGCACCGGCGCCAAGCACGTGGAGGATGTCAGCGTGGCCGTGGACAAGATCACCGAGGAACTGAAGGCGGCCGGCCTGCTGAAATGATTTTCGAATTCCCTGTTCTGGACGATCACGTTCACCTCCAACCGAGCGGGCGCAACGCCGATGCCGTGAAGGACTTCCTGAAGGCCGGAGGAACGCACCTTATCGTCAGCCATATGCCTTACCGAGAGACCCCGGTCCGCAGCGCGAACGACTTCCGCCAGGCGTATGACGTAACCCTGAGAATGACCGAACTGGCCCGTTCCACTGGAGCCATCGCCTTCTGTACGCTTGGACCGTACCCCGTGCAGCTGCTTGAAATGGCGGAGACCATGCCCCTGGATAAGGCGGTGGAGGTCATGAAGGGCGGCATGGAGATGGCCGCCAAGCTCGTCGGGGAGGGCAAGGCGATAGCCCTTGGCGAGATAGGACGCCCTCATTTTCCGGTGTCCGAAGAGATCATGTCCGCATCGAACGATATATTGTCCTACGGCATGGAACTGGCCAAGGAACGCTCTTGCCCGGTGGTCATACATGCTGAGAGCGCCACCCCGGCCAGCATGGAGAACCTGGCCCATATGGCCGACAAGGTCGGTCTTCCCAGGGAAAAGGTGGTCAAGCATTACTGCGGCCCGCTGGTGTTGCCGGAGGAGAACCACGGATTGTTCCCGTCCGTCCTGGCCACCAGGGATATGGTCCAGGAAGCCTTGTCCAAGGGGGACCGCTTCTTTTTGGAGACGGATTTCATGGACGACCTGAGCAGGCCGGGGGCGGTGCTGGCGATAACGACCGTACCGAAAAGGATGCGGCAGCTGGTCGAAAAGGGATGCGCTACCGAAAAGCTCTGGAAGATAAACAAGACAAATCCAGAGAGAGTGTATGGTATCGATCTCTAGGACACGATCTCGAAACCCTCGAGCCCCTCGGGCTCCTCCACCTTGATGTCCACCGAGGTCACCTCTGACTCGGGATGTTCATCCTTGAGCCTGCGGATGATCTCCTGGACGGCCTGCCTCTGGCCTTCGAACACCGCCAGGACCGTGCCGTCCGGCATGTTCTTCACGTAGCCGTTCAAGGATAGTATCTCGGCCCAGCGGCGGGTGTACTGGCGGAAGTAGACGCCCTGGACCTTGCCCCTGAAGGTGGCCGAGACACGGTAGACCATAGGTATCCTATTTATGGATGGGCACATAACACATTCGCCCTGAAAGATCAAGGAGGAACGCCTTCATTGCAGAAAAAACGCATCGCTTGAGATCGTTATTGGGTAACACCAATTGATAAAGATGCGGGGTAGTACAGCGTGTCGTTCATCTGGCATTGCAAGGCGATAGCGCGTGCAGGGATTGTCGTGTTCTTGCCAGACCGGAAGTGAGCGCTGGTGCATTTCTTAGCAAATGAGTTCGTCCAACTTCCCCCCCCCCCAGGATGTTTGGGAGATCATGATCTTTATTTATATATGGCTCTGACGCTAAACTCGAAAACCGTGTTTTCTAGCAAAAATGATGATAATTATATTGATAATAATATAGTATGATAGCAAAATATAAGGTAGCCCATCTTATATACCCAGTTGTCCAGACAAGG
>JAAYDU010000064.1 GCA_012729095.1 Methanobacteriota archaeon
ACGTTGGTGTTCTCCGGGTTCGGCAGAGCGTCCAGGTTCAGGGCCTGGTTCAGGCCGAGGAAGTCAACGTTGAAGGTACCGATACCCTCAGTGATGTTGATCCCGTCAACCCTTACAGAGTCCATCTGAGCCCTCGGAACAGCGATGCAGTCGGCCTCTCCGTTCTTCAGCATCAGTATCCTGGTGTTGGCGTCGGCGACCTGCTGGATCACAACGTTCTCGATGGCGGCGGCTCCCTCGTGGTAGTCAGCGTGGGCCTTCATTATGATCCTGTCCGAAGCGGCCCAGGACACGAACTCGTAGGGACCGGTACCGCACATGTCGGTGGCCAGCTTGTTGACGTCCTCGTCAAAGCCGTAGTTCTCTCCGACCCAGGCCTTGGATACGACCGAGCCGACGCTGTAGCTCATGGCGTACAGGAAGGCAGGATAGGGGGTGGTCAGGTTGAACTGCACGGTGTCAGTGTCGACGGCCCAAACGGAGTCGGCGATGACATCGAGCGGAACGCCGGGCACGAACGCGCCCTGGGAGTCGTTCCAGGCACCAGCGGGGTAGTCGTAGAAGTCAGGGATGAGCACCTGTCCAAGCATCCAGGCCGGACCGTGCGGGTCGTTGATGGCCAGGGCGCGCTCGATGCTGTACCTGACATCCTCGGATGTCATGGTGTTGTTATCGTGGAACTTGATATCGGTCTTCAGGTTGTAGGTGTAGGTCAGACCGTCAGAGGATATTCCACCGTTGTCCACGGTCGGCACCTCGGTTGCCAGAACAGGCACGAGCTCGGAAGCGGAGGACCCGTTGTAGAACAGAAGGGTCTCGTAGACGTTCTGCACGATCTCTCCACCAGCGGTCTCGTAGCAGATGGCGGGGTCAAGGCTTTCCGGGTTACCCTCGATGGTAGCCATCAGGAACGTGTCGGGGTCGTATCCAGCGGGGGCACCAGCGGGAGCGGTGTCCGGCTTGTCGTACTGGTAGTAGATAAGGCCGGAGAACATGGGGTTGAACTCGTAACCGGTCAGCCAGTCCCTCTCAGCGTGGAAGTTGGTGGCCTGAGCGGTCCATATGAACACGCACTCGTCGTACATGTCCATGGAGATCTGCTTGTACTTGGCGGCCCTCAAGGTGACGTTCAGCTCAGTGGCGGCGTCCTCGATCATAGCGTCAAGGGTGTCGTTACCGTAGCCGATCATGCTGGCGTAGGTACCAGACTGGTGATAGAACGGCTGAACGTAGTTGTCCGGGTCAGCGTAGTCCGGGGCCCATCCCAGGAACATGGCGGGCATTGCCCCTTGCTCCCTGAGCTCCAGGTATTGAGCCCACTCAACACCGGTGACCGTGATTATGATCTTGCCGGGGTTCAGGCTCTCCAGGTTCTGCTTCAGAATCTGGCAGGCCATTTCCCTGTTTTCATTTCCAGAGTTATAGAACAACTCCAGCTTGAAACCATCGGATAGATAGTTTCCTGAATTTTCGTATAACCAGTTATCTTCTTCATCGCCTCCCCCTAGGACCATCATGACCCCTGCTCCGATAGCGGCTCCGATAAGGATACCGACCAGCAGGAATACGATGGCCATCGAACCTTTCGACTTCTTGGGTTCGGCAGCAGTTCCTTCCATTTTCAATCCTCCTTCCTCCCATTCCATACATGACTGGGAGATTGACTTTGTAAAACAATTTGTTGCTATATATATCTTTGTCGATTATCCTCCTGAGAAATGGATGTCCAGTACCTTGGAAATAGGGTCTTATTATCACCCGAAAAAGGCAAAATTTAATCCAACAAAAATCTAAATCATTTGGCAATATGGCTGTAAAATTGAACATATTATTGGCAATTTGCTCAATTGAGTCGTCATTAAAAATTTTGTCGACCATTGACGATGGTTTAGGACCATCACTGCGACCCACCGAGATATGGCCGGAGTACCTTTTTCGCCCAGCTCAGCTTCCTTCTCTTCAGATCGGGATCGCAGCCTTCCTTGGGGAACGGATCATCAAGGTCCCATCCAATTGTCCTGATCCGCTCAGCACCGAAATGCAATGCCGTGAGCACCGCCCGGTCTCCATCGGTAAAACCTCCGAAGTTGTACACGTTCCCGAAAGGTTTGCACTGAACGGTGGGGACGAAGGGCTTCGAAAGCCTCGGCACCACCTCCTCTATCCTAGCTCTGTTATCCCCATGGGCGTGCACGAAGGCCAGGGAACCCCTTTCAATGGCCTCGATCTCCAGGCCCACATCCCCGTCCAGGTCGGTGACCAAAACGTCCGGGATTATACCCAGACCCATCAGCCTGCCCGTTGCCGAACCCGCCGAGATCAAGATCTCCGATCCCAGCAATGATTCCAGGTCCTTTTCCAATCCGGCGGCCGGCCCTGCTATGATCACGTCACGACCCAGGATGTTCGCGATGGCATCGTAGTTCGGCACTCGCCCTTTCCCCACTAAGGATGAGAGTCGTTCTGCCGATGCCACGTCCGCTAGTGTGTCGAATCCAAGGTCATCCATGATCTGAAGGTACATCACCCTCCAGCTGGCCCACTCCATATCATGCCTCTGGATAGTTCTGGGGCTCAGGCTCCCGTTCCTGCGCTTCCTTCACCATGCGGGCGTAGTTCCGCATGTTCATGTTCAGCAGCCCGCTGAACCCTGCTAGGAGGAAACCGACCACTACCATGAGAAGAATGTACTCCTCGCCGGGATGCGGATACTCGAAGACCAGGGCCACCAGGTCGAAAGACGCTTGCAAGATGAAGGCTATGGCGAACAGGCTTACGCTCACCACCATACTGGTCACGTAAAGCCTGTTGAAGGTCAGGTAGTGATTTATCAGCTTTCCCATTTGGTATGAGAGCAAAGAGAACACCCACATCCAAAGAAGGATGCTTAACACGTTGAACGCCTGTATCATGGGGCCGGCCTCGCTGTTGGAGGCAGCCGCGTCTATGGCGAATATGATCCCAGCCAGGAACAGAAGTACTGACATTATGACGAATGGTATCATTTGGCTGCCGTTCCGGATGGCCTTTCCGGTGTTCTTCATGTACTGATCAAATCGCTCAGCGGCACGATAGGCGTAGAACAGCATGTAGAGACCGAGGACCAGGGCGATCATGCCCCAACCCATGCTTGCGACGGTCTCGATATTCGCCTCGTTGGCCAGAAGCTTGATCAGTTGGGGAAGGATATTGAACAGCCCGAGGACCGTGAGGACCAATCCCAGGGGGGTGAATATGCGCTTCCTCATCTTGTCGTCGGCCATCATCTTGGTGATGATGTAATACGTTCCTTCCACGGTGGGTGCTTGCTTCACCCAAACTCGGCGCACCGAATCGACCTTCACCCGGGAAAAGACCATGGGATAGATGAACTCGTCCTCCGCGCCGTCGCTGACCAGGATCACCCTGTCCGGCTTGACCACCTCCAGGACGTTCTCCAGTTGAGTCGTCAGCACCAGGTCCGATTCGTAGCCCACCTTAGTGTCGCCGCATATAGTGGCTATCTCCACGTCCTCGCCCTTCTTGAGCATCTCATCGTACATGCCCAGGGCGGCCATGACTGTGTTCACGTCGCTGTCCTCGGCGTCCTTGAGTCCCAAGGCCATCACGGCATTGGCGTTCTCCTCGCGACCTATGAAAGGGCTGTTAAGCCCGGCCTTCTTGCCAAAATCGTCGTCGCGATCGACGCTCAGGATGAGGACCTTCATCTGGTTTACAATCCAGCGACCATCTATATAAAAATAGTGCAATCACCATTGAAAAAGGAGCACCCCCTCCCTGGTTTTTATAACCCGGGCAACAAAAAAGGTATAATTGGGAATTCCAGTATAGGTCCTCGTAATGGAGAACAGGTCCAAGTTCAAGGAATGCCCCAAATGCGGGCTTCGCAACAAGCCTGGTGCTACCCAGTGCGACTTTTGCGGACAGAGCCTCGGTGCCGCGGATGATTGGCAGCAGCACGTCAAGGACCTGGAATCGCTGAACAAGATGGAGCTGCGAAAGCCCTTGGACGATCGGACCTCCAAGCGTATCGAGTCCACAATAATACGTAAGGACGCGCCCGCCAGCAGGAACATCGGGATCAGGGAGGCGGTAAGCGTTGGAACGACCCTGGAGGAGCTGCCCACCAAGGAGGCGAAGGATGAGGGCACCCGCCCGGCACCTGCATCGAACAGCCTGAGGATAAAGGAGTCAAGGTCCGCTGCATTGGTAGAGGACAGGGAGGAGCGCCCGCAGGAGAGCAAGGGGCCGACCATAGCGGAAATTCTGCGAGAACCAGCTCGCGAAGCGCCGGTGCATGAGGAGACATCGCCCCTGGTCAAGAACGAACCGTCACCCGAACCGATCATCGAGGAGAGTGCGGCGCCCGAGTCACCGCTCGAAACAGCGGAGGACGAAGAGGGGACGGAAGCAGAAGCGCCCTCGGAGGATATGGTCTGTGGGACCCCACTTGGTTCTGAAGGGATCCCTGTCGTTCAGGAGACCGTCGAAGAGGTCGTTCCGGCGAACGAAGTGACCTTGACCGTCGAGCAGTTCAACGAAGAGGTCCCTGTTGAGGAAAGCATCAGCGACACCCCTTCCGAGGTAGAGGCCCCTTCCAGCGCGTACCGGGAAGAGATGGGACCCGATCGGAAAGCGGGAGGAAGGTCGTTGGCTATGGTGGTAGGTTCCCTCGTTCATCCCCCGGGAACAGCGGCAATAGCCGTACTGGCCCTTGGCTCCGTCGCATATCTCGCTGTCCTGTCTCTGACCGCGATCGGCGTCCTAGGCACCGTTCCAGGATTGGGCGGCGGTGCGGTAGGCTCCCTTATGATCATCTACGGTGCATCGGCGGTCTATCCTACACTGAGGAAGAAGGATGATAACGAGGTCTTCATATGCCCGAAGTGCCATGAGAAGGTGGACAGGACGTCCGGAAGATGCCCCGCCTGCGGCACGGAGTTCACGTCCGATGAATAGGTGAACAAATGAGACTGGTCTGGCATATGCACTCGTGCTTTGAGCTCGTCGACCGGTCGACAGTGGTCATGGACCCTCACGACGGTCGTTCGATCGGAGTTAAACCGCCATCGCTCAGGGCTGATGTGGTGACCATAAGCCATGACCATTTCGACCACAACGCAGTGCGCGTGATAAAAGGCGATTATGTGGTGGTGAAAGATGTTGCACCCAGGGACATCGAGGGAGTGCGCATACGCGGGATAACGGCCTTCCATGATGACGTGAACGGCGAGAAGAGAGGGAAGATAAACATCTTCCATATCACGCTGAACGGGATAAGGTTCTGCCACATGGGCGACCTGGGACATATGTTGACCGACGCTCAGATAAAGGAACTGGGGGACGTGGACGTGCTGTTCCTGCCAGTAGGCGGCGTGTTCACCATAGATGGGGCTCAAGCTCAGGAAATGGTGAGGGCGATCAAACCAAAGGTGGCCGTGCCCATGCACTTCCGTGTCGGGGGGCTCTCCATGTCCATACAGAACGCCGACGGATTCCTGAATGGATTGCCCGATGAGAACGTGGTGCGCGTGGGCAACGAGGTGGAGTTCGAAGCGGAGGACCTTCCCGAAAGGACCGAGTACTGGGTTTTCTCCCAATGATCAGCTGATTATGTCAAGGGCCTCTTCGACCCTTCCCTGCTCTATCGGGGTGCTGCGAGAACCGACCACGCCGCCCTTGCTGTTGGCGACTATACTGGCCCCCACGTAAGGCGAGCCGTAGTTCAGAGTGGTTATCTTCGTTTCGACCTTGAACAGGTCCCTCAGCATTATCAGGTCGGAATCGCTGGAGGACGGGTGGCAGATCAGGCCTTTGTTGGTGACCTTGCACACCGATCCGACGGTGTTCTGTCCGGCCACGGTACCGCGTACCACTTCCACGTTGAAGACCTCCTCTAGCAAGTGCAGGCTACGGTCGTTCATTTCCGGGTTGACCAGGCAGCCGTTGTCGTTCACAAGTATGTTGTTGCCGCAGGCGTTGATCCGATCGTCGAGCCTGGCGACCTGCAGGTCTGAAAAGACCTTCAGCTCGGTGTCCGTGACGAAGTTGTTCAAGGCGACACCATAGGAGTTCATCGCCACCAGCGAGCCTATGAGGTTCGTGCCGGCGATGGTCCCCCTGTGACACTCGACCTCCAGAGCGGTGGATATGTCGTCCTGGAAACGGTCCTCTGAATCCATGGGCAGGATTGCCATGGCCTCGTTGGCCACGGTGTACACGCCGATGAACTCAACGCCGTTGTAATCGGAGACCCGCAACATGTTTTGGCGCTCACTCGGCGGGGATGGATACCTCTACAAGCCCATCCTCGAAACGAACTGCCTTGACCCGGACCTTGCTGGGGGGAGAGCTCTTGCCGCGGTCCCATATGGCCTCGTTGACCTTGGGATCGATCCACACGCTGTCCTCTTCTGCCTTCATGTGGCGGGCGACGTAGGCGCGGATCTCCTTTATGGCACGGTTGGAGCGCTCGGTGGTGGGCACCATCTTCGTCTTGATCAGCGGAATGATGTAAACGGACTCGTTCTCTTCAGCCATACATATCACTCCTTCAGCTTGCTGTGGCGCCAGTTCCTTCGCATCGGGTGGCGCAGGAAGGCGCGGTCGGTCCTCATCATGACCCACGCCGGAACCCGGCGGTTCTGCTTCAGCTTCTTCATCAATCGCCCCTTCATTGCGGCGGGCTTGTTGCGTGCCATATTACTTCCTCTCAATGTTAATTTCCCTCTTCTGAGGGGAGACCTTCCTGAGTATCTGCTTCAGGGTGGGTTCGTCTATCTGCGCGTTTATCTGCCCCATCTGGGCTAGCCTGATCAGCTGTTCCTCAACCGAGCGGGCCACGTCAGGATAGGCCATGCGAACATTGGCCAGGCGGTCCCGGGCCTCGGGGGTCAGAAGCTGTCGCAGTATCGCCTGCCTCTGGGCCTCCATGGCCTGGTTCTGCTCTTCCATAGCTGCCTGCTGCTCGCCCTGGCGCTGCATCTCGGCCATCTTGCGCCGGCGCAGTTCAGAGAGTTCAGCATCGTCCACGGACATCACCTCGTTCAGTTGGAGTCGATGACTTCCTTGGCGGCGTTGTCCAGAAGGGACTGGCCCTTGGGGGTGACAACGCGACCGTTGTTCTTGTTCTTGACGACCAGCCCGGCGGACTCCAGCTGCATCAGGGACCTCCTGATCACAGAGCGACTCCCCTTCACCGCCCGGTTGGGCTTGGACCCGCGATCGTTGAACCCGCCGTACTCCGCGGCGAGCTTGGAGGTACCGATCGGACCCTTGATATAGACCTTTCTCAACACAGATGCCGACCTGGTGTACCACCAGTCGGCTTGGACCGGAGCCTTCTCCGTGTGAACGCCTGTCTTTGCGAACTCCGCCCATTCGGGAGGGTTCACTGCCCTAGAGTCCTTCAACTTCTGGGCCACGTTTGCGATCAGCTTCTCGGAGGGCGCATCATAGACCGTAACCATCTTAACCAACCTCAATGAACTTCAGATATAGACTAGACCGAATGGTATGTTCGGCCACTAATATGGTACCCCTATATAAGGATTCTTGTGGCCCATACCCCTTCTGGTACCCGTACCAGGAAGGTCCCGGGACGGAACAGGTCCCATTTCCATTCGAACTGTGACATTATCACCTCCCCCTAGATAAAGCGTTTCGAACGGCCAAGCGTAAGATTTGAAATACGCGTCAATGCTTAATCGAAACCGTGAAGACCGTTGTGGCGATCACCGGGGCCTCGGGCATCATCTACGGCATAAGACTGCTCGAGGAGTTGGAGGGAGAGAAGGCGCTCATCATCACGGAAACGGCCAAGCGCATATTGGAGGCGGAGACGGAACGCACCGTGGAACAAGTGATGCAGATGGCCGATGACGTTTACCACGAGGACGAGCTGTTCGCCCCGGTCGCCTCCGGCAGCCACCGTTTCGATGCAATGGTCATATGTCCCTGCTCCGAGTCCACGCTGGCCAAGATATCGTCGGGAATAGCCGACAACCTGGTCACCCGGGCGGCGGCGGTCTGCTTGAAGGAGAGGCGCAGGCTCGTACTGGTCCCCAGGGAGACGCCGCAGAGTCCCATAATGCTCCGGAACTCGCTGCGCCTGGCCGAGGACGGGGCGATGATCATGCCCGCGAGCCCCGGATTCTACCCAAAGCCGCAGACAGTGGAGGACCTGGTCAATTTCATGGTAGGTAAGATACTTGACCAGCTGGGACAGCAGCACGAGCTGTTCCGGCGCTGGGGCGACTGATCACTCCACCAGAATGGCCGGGCGCCAGGGAGCGGCCTGCCTCGCCTTGTTCTGAGGATCGGCGATACCGGGCTCCCCCGCCTCATGGACCTCTATGGAGCAGCCGTACTCCTTCTCCAGGAACTCCCGGCTTGCCCTCAGGAAGGAAAGCTCATCGAACCTCTGGACGAGCTTCTTTGCCTCTGCGGGAGACCTTTTCATCATGTCCTCCGCGGTCTTCCTGGCGAAGTCGGACGCTTCCTTGCCTCGCCCGCGCACTGTCTCGTTGGACATGACCATCTTGGTCAGGGCGGGAACCTTGAGCTCGCCCTTCTCGTGCAGGAAGACGGCCATGGAGACGACCTCGTGCTTCCAGGGGGCGGCGGTGAACAGGGTCATCTTCGCCGGTCTAATGCCAGTGACCTTGAGTATCTCATTGGCGTCATCCATCATTCCCCTCAGGTAGTCCTCGGCCCTTTCCTTGGAGACGTCGATCTCCCCTTCCTGGAGCTCGGGGAGCAGCCTGGCGGAAAGAAGGTCATTGTGCCCGGAGGCCTCCCACAGCTCCTCGGCGGTGTGCGGTGTGATGGGCATCATCAGCGGCAGCAGCAGGTCCAGGACGCGCCTTATGGTGGGGGCGTGGCACCCTCCCCTCCTCTGGTACCAGCGGAGGTCGTTGAACGCTTCAAAATAAACCTCATTGGCCATGGAACGCAGGTCGTAGGTCCTCATCATCTCCTTCACCCGGACGACGCGAGATGCCATGCGCGAGACCATCCAGCCGTCGACCTCGCTTCCCTCCCCGTCCAAGGACATGAGGTCCAGCAGCGTCCGTTCCATCTTCTCGGTGCGTGAGGTGTAGCCTTCAACCGCCTCGTTGTCCCAGTCCACGTCCGCATGGGGCGAGGCGATGTGGGCATAGTACAGGCGCAGCGCGTCCACTCCATATTCCTCGGCCGCCCCCGGTATAGGCTGGGCGCCGCCCTTCGATTTGGATATCTTGCCACCCTTGCCCATGACCCACCAGTTGACGAATATTCCCCGGGGCCACATCTCCCTGGGCAGCAGGGCCACGTGGTTCATCAGGAAGGCCGGGAAGTGCACGGTCAGGTGCTCCTTCCCCCCGAGGTTCAGGTCCAGGGGGTACCAGTAATGCACGTCGTCCCTGATCTTCCTCAGCAGTTCCGCGTCTATGCCGGTGGAGGCGGAGACCTTTGAAGCATCCCCCTTGTCCAGGATGACCAGGTCGAAGAACTCCTCGCCCATCTGCTCGGCCCTGATGGAGCCCTCGTTGGCGTACTTGGAGATCGTGTAATAGATGGGATACAGGGTCGAGTCGGAAATCGCCTCGATTATCCATTTCTCGTCGAAGGGGAACTTCGTACCGATCCAGTTGCCCTGCCTCACGCATGCCCGCTCCCGGAACCAGTCCAGCACCCCGTGGATGTTCTGATAGTACTCGGCCGGGAATATCTCCATGCGCTTGGCCTGCTCCTTGGAGGCGGCGGTCGCCTCAGCGTTCGCATAATCGATGAACCACTGGTCGTTCACCTTTTTAACCACCACCCGTTCCCCGCAACGGCAGGTGACCTGTTCCGAGAGGTCGTACATCACCGCGGCCTCCCCCGAGGCCACCATGGCCTGCTTCATGCGCTCCTTGGCCTCCATGACCGGAAGCCCGGCGTACTCTCCGGCGGTGGCGTTCATCTTTCCGGTGTGGAAGCCGTCCTTGTAGACCAGCTTCTTGGCCTCTTCCAGCTTTGGATCGCCCGGCGCGGTGATGCCCATTCTCTCCGTGACCTCCACCGCGGGAAGGTCGGACCAGCCCTTCATCTCGATGATGGCGACCGGTCTTATCGCCTTCACGGCGGCCTTGTCCAGACCGAATCGGTCAAGGGTGGCGTCATCCTCCTGTACCGCCCTCAGGGATATCCAGTCGTCCGGGGAGTCAGAGGGAACGGACGTCACGAGCCCCGTTCCGACATCGGGATCGACGAAGTCCGCCGGCAGCGTGAGTATCTCCCGGTGCACCATGGGCGCAAGGCACCTCAGGCCGATCAGTTCGGAACCCTTCACCGGCGATATCTTCTCAATGTCGTCCAGCTGATATGTTAGCTTGAAGTGTGCGTCCTCGCTGACCACCCATGTTTCCTGTCCCACCCGCACCTTGACGTAATCCGCGTCCGGGTTGACCCAGAAGTTGGTCTGACCGAAGACGGTCTCGGGCCTCAGGGTGGCGGCGACCAGGTACATGTCACCGCATTTGAACTTGAGCAGGGTGTACTCGACCGTCTCAGCGGCCCCCCCGCATTGGATGTCCGTTTCGGAAGCGTCTATGGCCACCGGCCCGTGGCTGACACAGGCCGGAGCGTAATAGGGCTTCTGGATGAGCATACCCCTCTCCATGAGCTTGCGGAACTGCCACTGGATGAACTTCTGGTAGTCCGGTTTTACAGTGGAAGTGAACCTTCTCCAGTCGCACATGAAGCCGAAGCGCTTCCAGTACTGGTTCACGTAGACGTCATTGAAGAACTCGACGACCCTGACAGGGTCCTTGAGCGATTCGAGCATGTCGACCGGGCAGGTGTTCCCGCACAGGTAGTCGATGGTCTTCTGGTCCCGGCGGGCGATGCGGGCGGCCAGGCTTATCGCCCCGTTGCCGGTGGCGTGGGTGCCGACCGGGAACATGACGTTGTAGCCTTCCAGGCGTTTGAATCGGGCTATGGCGTCCACGTAGGTGAAGCCGCGCATGTGCCCGACGTGCAGGTATCCGGTGACGCCAGGGTAAGCGAATATCAACATGAACTTGGGCCGATCGTCCTTCTCGACCTCGTTGATGCGCGCTGCGTACCAGCGTTCCTGCCACTTCGCCTCAATCTCGCTGGACCTTATGGACATCTATCGCACCTGACTTTTGAGCTGATTATTAAGTGATTAGTTAAAGGTTATTGAAAAATAAGATGGAGATGCGCTTGCTAGTGGTCATGCTCAGAACCTGCCGCCTCCTCCCCCGCCTCCCGATCTGCCGCCTCCAAAATCTCCCCCTCCGCGACCGAAGCTCAGGATGAAGAATAGAAGGTACCAGATGCGCCCCTTGGTGACCGCCGTCAATGCCACCAGGACCACTATGATTATGATCCAATGGGTTAGGGTGAGCGGTATTCCGTCGATAGGGAACGCTGGGTCATCCGTCTCAGCCTCTTGATAGTCGTCGAGTATCTTGACGCCCAGCAGATAGGTCATCTCCACCATGGCCAGGCCATACTCGTACTCCTCGAGGAGAGGGGTCACGTTGTTCCTGCCCACATCGCTGATGTAGGCCGTGGTCAGCACGTATGTCAGACCGTACCCGACCTCCACCTTCCATTCCCTGGTGCTCAGCACCAGTACCACCAAGACACCGTTGTCCTTGCCTTCCTTCCCTATGCCGTTCTTCTGGAAGGTGCGCAGGGCGAAGTCGTTGATGTCCCGATCGCCCGTGTCGTTCACGATGAGCACCGCCATCTCGCAGGAGGTCTGCTCGTCTACGTAAAGGCAGTTGTCCTGGACGGCGTAGTACTCATCGTACGTCAGTACGATCTCTTCGTCCGTGACATAGTTATCCAGGTCCGGTATCCCTTCAAAACGAGGGTCGGGTGACAGCATGTGAAAGACCGTGATCCCCACCCCCAGCACCAAGGCTGCCACCACCAGTAGGGTTATCACGATCGCGGTCCGCCGCGACAGGCGCATCTGGCCGCTCACATCCCTTGCGAGTAGTATACCGCCTCATCGAAACCGAACGCATCTGCGAACAACACGTTGGGGAACTTGCGTATGGCCGTGTTGTAGTCCCTGACCGCATCGTTATAGAACTTGCGCTCCGATGCTATCTGATTGGTCGTGGATTCGAACTGGTCCATGAACGTCAATATCACGGCCGGGGTCACCGTGGGGTCGGGATAGGCTTCTGAGACCGCGTTGACGAAGACCTCGAAGGTCGTGTCCAGCTGTGTGGAGGCGTTCATCTTTTCTTCCGTGTTGCCCGATAAAGATTCCCAGATGTTCCGGGCCTCGGTGACGTTTACGTACAGACTGTATTCGAAGTCCATTGTCATGTTGACGATATCGTACATGGTGGGTATCAGCTCGATCTTTCTCTGATAGGCTACCTCGATATCGCTCCAATGGCTCTGAACGTTCTGGTCCCTGGAGACCATGCCATTGTAAGCCAGTGCGACCATCATCACAACTATAAGCACTGCTACTATCGCTACTATAGCGGCG
>JAAYDU010000065.1 GCA_012729095.1 Methanobacteriota archaeon
CGGTATTCAGCATGATTGGTAATCTGTTCGATTATCGAACAAGATGTCGGAAAGATGACGCGAGGAAAAACGAGGTTCGTTGCAAGCTCATCATGTTCAACCTGCATCAGCTGGCAGTGACCGGCATATGCCGGTCACTGTAATTTTGCAACAAGGCCATTTATATCAAGCGGGCGTTTGTGTGAGGGCCGGGGGAGGGTCGGTTGAAGAGTCGGGGATGGAACAGGAGGGCAAAGGTCTACTTCTCCCTCACCATACTTCTCATCGTCATCGCTTGGACATACACGTGGTTCAGCCGGGAGGTGCCACTTCACCACCATCTTCTCATCCCCTTCGCCTTCGTCACCCTGGGCATGGCCATCAAGTACGGGGACCAGGTGTTCGACCTGAACATAGGGAGCAAGCGACGGGCCGTGCTGCTGTCCGTCCCCACAGGCCTTTTGATGGGCGCCCTGATATTCCTGGATGAGGGTTCGGCAACCATATTCATAGGGCTTCTCCTGGCGCTTCTCATAGCATCCAAGTACGACAACATCGCCTTCAAGCTCGGTTTCGTGGTCGCCGGTTCCATCGCCGTGCTTTCCGTGATGAACGGCAACCCCTTCCACCTGGTTGGGGCCCTGGCGGTGATGGGGGCCGCCTTCGCCGATGAGATGCTCAGCGACCGGGGTGACGGCATGGAGGGCGGCCTCCTGGCTCTCGCCCTCAAGGAACGGCCGGTGCTCAAGGTGGCGGTGCTGTTCCTGTGCCTGCTCGGAGCGCTCCCTACGCTACTCTACTTCATCGCGTTCCTGGGATTCGACACCGGATACTCCTTCGTGGAGCAGATAAGCCTGTCAGGGGGGATCGGCCATAGAGAGGCATGACGTCATCGTCATAGGGGCAGGGCCATCCGGGGCCGGCGCGGCCTTTTTCCTATCCCACCTGGGCGAGGGCCAGCTCAGCGTACTGTCCCTGGAGAAGCTGGACAGGAACTTCGACAGGTACCATCACATGTGCGGCGAGGCCATCAGCAGAAAGGCCTTCGAAGACCTGGCGCCCCTGGGGCCGAACGCCGTTCAGTTCCAGATCCACCGGGCGGTCGAGCATTGGCCCGGTGACGTGGTCATTGAGACGGAGGCGGGCGGGTTCATCATCGACCGCCCGGAGTTCCTCCACGATCTGCTGGGAAGGGCTAGAAAGGAGGGATGTCACACGGAGGTCGGGGCGGCCACCGAGATATCCAGGCTATCGAACGGCTACCTGGTGCGTACCGGGGAAGGCCGCGAATACTCAGCGAAATATCTGGTGGGCGCGGACGGGTGGAACTCGCTGGTCCGAAGGACCTTCTTCCAAGGAGGGCCGCGGCTGCTGTGGGCCGAACAGTTCATAACTGAAGAGGAGGCGGACCAGGACGCCATGCACTTCTTCTACGATCAACGGTACCATGGCGGGTACCGCTGGGAGTTCCCACACCCGTCGGGGAAGCGCATCGGCTTCACCCGCGGCGCCGATGAAAGACCGCAGTGTCTGGAAAGGCAAGGTAGGCCGATACCTTACGGTTACCATCAGGTGGTGAACCGGGACTCCTGCTTGATCGGGGACGCCGCGGGTCAGGCCAACCCCATCACGTTCGGGGGGATACGTATCGGCATGGTCGCGGCAAAGATGGCCGCCAAGGCCATCGTGAAAGGGGCTCTGGAGGAATACGCAAAGCAATGGCCGCGATCTCCCCATGCCTCGCCCGCGTACGTTAAGGCCTTCGATTCCTTGCGGGGTATGGACAACGGGGAGCTGTTCCGCTCCGTGAAACCGTTCCGGAACGGGTACGGTAGGCTCTCGGGGCTTCGGGCATTGTTGAACGGTAGAAAATATCGAGAACTGTATCGCGCTTACGACCTTGGTGCAAAATGGGGCTGGTGACATGAAGGAATGTGACGTTCTGGTGGTTGGTGCCGGCCCGGCCGGCAGCGGGGCGGCTCGCGCTTCGGCGCTTGCCGGCGTAAAAACCCTGATGGTCGACAAGAAGAAGGAGATCGGGACGCCGGTGCAGTGCGGCGAGGTAATCGGGCTCGAGCTGGTGAAGCGTTCCGGGATTAGGATACCGGCGAACGCCATCGTGGCCAAGCACGGGTTCACCCGCTTCGTCCTCGGGAGGGAGGTGGTCATCGACAACTCCGAAGCGTACTGGCATGCGGTGACCGTCGAACGAAAGATATTCGACAAGCATCTGGCGTTCCGCGCCGCCTCCGCTGGGGCGTCCGTCCAAGCCGACACCAAGCTTCTCTCGGTCAAGATGGACGGGAATGCGGTAAAAAACTGCCTGCTGAGCCACCAGGGGGGCGAGGTCGAGCTGTCGCCGAAGGCGATCGTCGCCGCGGACGGAGTGCATTCCACCCTGTCCAAGGAGCTCAAGGCGGAGTTCTTCTCTACCAAGGACGTCGCCCGAGGGGTGGAGTTCGAGCTTGTGGCGAAAAGGGACATCCCACAGTGCATGCAGATATTCATCGAGCCGGAGATCGGCCTCGGCTACGGGTGGATCATCCCCAAGGGGAAGAGGAGGGCCAACGTCGGTCTGGGCCTGGTGGGCGTCAACGCCTCCCGCCGCTCCTTCCTGGAGGATTGGATCACCGGGCATCCAGTGGTCTCCCGCTACTTCGACGTGGACAAGGTGCTGGAGGTCAAGATGGGCGACGCCCCCGTGCCCGGTTTCCTGGGCGGACCGGTGCGCGGCAACGTGCTGTTCTGCGGCGACGCCGCCGGCCAGACCCTGGCCTTCGTGGGCGAGGGCATCATGCCATCCTACATCTGTGGCAGCCTCGCTGGAAAGCACGCCGCCCTGCTCTCGCAAGGGAAGGGGCAAAGGTACGAGGAGGACCTGGTGGAGAACATGGCCGACCAGCTGATGATGGGTGCCGTTCTTCGTGACACATTGGTCGAGCTGTGGAGCTCGGAGGACCTGGACGGTCGGGCGCGCTCTCTGCTGTCCGGGGCGGTGATGAACGAACTGGTCTCCCCGGACGACCTAAAGTGCTCCCTGAACGCTCTGGAGGACGATCCGCTGGGCGCGTTCAAAGAGCTCGTCAAGGGCAGTGGCAGGGACATAAAGGTAAAGCGGTGCTGAGGGCACGCCACACAGCCCGCCCTCTACCAATCACCATCTTGAGCGATGAGCGTATCGACCCATCATTACAAGGAAGGTCTTCCTTTTTGTTTCTTGTATAATCGGGCCTTGTTGCATATCCACAGAAATGGGAAAGCGGGGGGCACTTCCCTCGTCGCAATGATATTCGTGGATACGTCTATTCCGGGATTCCAGGTTGCACTTCGCGACATCCACGTGGCAAGGTGCAAGGGGGAAGGTGCGCGTCCCAATGCGCACCCCCTCGAAAATTCAGACCATTCTCGGTTTAGGGAGGCATTTGGTAATGCATTTAAACCCCCGATCGAAGGGCCAGGGAAATGGTGTTCAAAGGTACCTTTCTTGTGGGGCCAGGAATTCCTCGGACCAATAATTATTTAAGCGGTACTACATTAGGGCGCAATACTCATAACGCTCATAAGGTGTTTAGTATGGTTGAATTCAAGGCCGTTGTTAACGACATGAAATCCGGCAGGTCCTACAATGTCCCGGTGTCTGGACATCACGCCAACTCCCTGATCGGGAAGAAGATAGGCGACACCATAGATGGCATATTCGTTGGACTGCCTGGATACAAGCTCACGATCACTGGTGGAAGCGACAAGGACGGTTTCGCCATGAGAAAGGACCTTCCAGGCCCCCGCCGGAAGAGGCTGTTGCTGACCACCAGCACCGGGTTCTACACCACCGAGGGGGGACTGAGGAAGAGGAAGTCCGTGCGCGGCCAGGCCGTAGCCACCGACACAGTCCAGATAAACATGAAGATAGTTTCCCCCGGTCCCAAGCCGGTCGAGGAACTGGTCCCCAAGAAAGAGGAGAAGAAATAATGAAGGTGTCCCGCCAGCCTGAGGTCAACATCGGGATGATCGGTCACGTGGACCACGGCAAGACCACTCTCACCAAGGCCCTTTCCGGTGACTGGACCGACCGTCATTCAGAGGAGATCAAGAGGGGCATCTCCATCAGGCTGGGATACGCGGACGTATCCTTCTACAAGTGCAAGAGCTGCGAGGAGACCTATTCCAACACCACCACCTGCAAGGTGTGCGGAGGGGAGACAGAGTTCACCCGCTCGGTGTCCTTCGTGGACGCTCCCGGGCACGAGACGCTGATGGCCACCATGCTATCCGGCGCGGCGATGATGGACGGCGCTTTGCTGCTCGTGGCCGCCAACGAGGAATGCCCGCAGCCTCAGACCAAGGAGCATCTCATGGCCCTCTCCATCATCGGGGTGGAGAAGATAATCATCGTCCAGAACAAGATAGACATCGTCACTCGGGACGAGGCCATGGAGAACTACAACCAGATAAAGAAGTTCGTAAAGGGCACCATCGCCGAGGACGCCCCCATCATTCCAGTTTCCGCTCATCACGATGTCAACATCGACAAGCTCATCGATGCCATCCAGAAGTACGTGCCGACCAAGAAGCACGATGAGAAGAAGCCGGCCAAGATGTTCGTGGCCCGGTCCTTCGACATCAATCATCCGGGCATGACCCTTGACGATCTGAAGGGAGGCGTGCTCGGCGGCACCTTGATGCAGGGCGTGCTCAAGGTGGGGGACGAGATCGAGATATCCCCCGGCCGGAAGGTGGAACAGCCCGGTGGCAAGTTCACCTGGGAGACCATCACCACTACCATCGAATCATTGCACACCGGGGGCGGGGCCGTCAACAAGATCAGGCCCGGGGGGCTTGTGGCCATCGGGACCAAGCTAGACCCGTCCATGACCAAGTCCGACGGGTTGACCGGTCGCGTGGTGGGCAAGCCCGGGACGCTGCCCCAGGTGCACTTCAAGTTCACAATGACCACCCACCTGCTGGAGCGCGTTGTCGGGACCTCCGATGACATGGCGGTGGAGAACATAAAGACCAACGAACCCCTCATGCTGAGCATAGGGACCGCGACAACGGTCGGCCTGGTCACCAGCGCGCGCGGCGAACAGTCCGAGGTCACCTTGAAGATCCCGGTCTGCGCCGAGGAGGGCCAACGCGTGGCCATATCCCGCAAGATCGCCAACAAGTGGCGCCTCATCGGCTACGGCATCGTTGAGTGAGGCTTCATGCAGAAGGTGGTCCTGGACACCAACGCGCTTCTCATGCCGTTCGAGTTCAGGATGAACCTGGACCTGGAGCTGGCGAACCTTTTCGGGGAGTTCGAGGCGTACGTACCGGGGCCGGTCATCGGCGAACTGAAACGCTCGGACAGCAAGTATGCCCAGGTCGCGCTGAAGCTGGCCGGAAAGTACATTCGTTACGAGACTTCCACGCAGGGTGACGCCGGCGTCCTCGAGGCGGCTAAAGCTTTGGGGGCCATGGTGGTCACAAACGATTACATTCTCAGGCGCAAGATGAGGCAGGAGGGCGTTCGCGCTATATTCCTCCGGTCCCGCAAGCGCCTGGTGATCGAGGAGTGATCAGATCAGCGGCCGGGCCGGTTCGTCCGGTCCGGTCATGGCCTCCTTGTTGATCTGCTTCAGCCTGATGCTGCAGATCTCCTTTCCAAGCGGGGTGATCGCGAACACCGGGACCTTGTTGCCCACCTGCATCGCTCCCAGCTTCTTTCCGAGCTCCCACATGTGCTTGGAGGCGCAGGCGGTCACCAAGTCGCAGTTGGCAAAGAGCATCCTCGCATCCTCCTCGGTCGCTCCGGAGGTATGCACGGCGAAAAGAACGACACGCTCTCCGAACTCCTTTCGCAGGAGGGCGGCCTCGTTGCCTTTCACCACCGTGACCCCGATCCTATGGTAGCCCATGTCCCAGGCTTTCCTCGCTCCAGCCACTTGATCTATCCTTGCCGTTTCCGGATCCAGAACGCGGTCCCTGCCGATGGCCTTGATCACGTTCTGCAAGGGGGTGGTCTCCACCATTCCGGATATCCGTCCACCTATGCCCTGGACGAGCTCCGGGTCGTCCACTATGGCCGTACCGGATCCATCGCACACGCACACCGCGCAATCCAGGGTCCCATTGGACACGCACATGCTCATGATCTCGGAAATACCGAAGCTCAGGTAGTCCTTCATGCGCATCTGCCGCCGCTCCGTGAAAATGCCGAAGTCCCTGATGCGGAACTCCACGTTCTCCCGTATGCTCTCCTTGGTGAGCTTCTCTATCCCCCGAGACTTGAAGAACAGGGGGCAGAACTCCACGCGCGGCTCGCTGACTTCCACCACGACGCCGTTCTCCACGACCACCCTGGACAATCCCAGGATCTCCATCACATGCCGGTCCTTTTTCATCGAGGAATGAAACGCGGTTCATATCAATCAATCCTTCGACGGGGTCTAGTAAGCTATTAATGGAAATAACGGATAACCAGGAAAGTAATCTGTTACGTATTAGATAGTAGCAGGTCGGGGGGTTGTTACACTTGCAGCAGGAGAACGACGAGAAGTTCGTTACCGCCCTCAGGCGCATAGCCCTGATGGGAGGATTGCACGATTACGTCGCCCTTTCGTCCCGTGAGCTCGGGGACATGCTGGACATGTCCCAGCAATCAGCGTCCAAGCGCATACTGGAGCTCCTGGACGGAAAGCTCATAGAGCGTGATCTGGGCGCTAGACGCCAGCGCATTCGCATCACCTCCAAGGGGACGGACATGCTCCGCAAGGAATACTTCGAGTACCAGAAGATATTCGAAATGAAGGATGAGATGGTGATCAAGGGCACGGTCATCGAGGGCATGGGGGAGGGCCAGTACTACGTGACACAGCCGGGCTACATGGAGCAGTTCGTGGAGAAGCTTGGTTTTAAACCGTACGAGGGCACGCTGAACGTCAAGCTGCTGCCGACGGAATTCCACAAGCTGGACACCCTTCGCAACGGCCAGACCATAGATATCAACGGGTTCGAGCGCAACGGGCGCACGTTCGGTGACGTGCACTGCGTCCCGGCCAGCATTCAGAACATCGAGTGCGCGGTCGTACTTCCCCGGCGTTCCCACTACGAGGACGTCCTGGAGGTGGTATGCAAGTTCCACTTGCGCCGCACGCTAGGCCTGGAGGACGGGGACCAGATCGAGGTCCGCATCCACCTCAACCTGTGATCACCTGATGCTGCCGACGGCGGAACGGAACAGGGACAGTCCATCCCCGTCCTCCTTCCACTTCGCCCTGGTCCAATCGGGGTGGGTCTCCCTTTTCAGCACCCTCTCCGGATGGGGCATCATGCCTAGCACGTTCCCTGCCGGGTTGCATATCCCGGCGATGTTGTGAAGAGAACCGTTGGGGCACCAGGGATACCCGGCGTAATCCCCCTCCGGGTCCACGTAGCGGAACATGACCTGATCGTTCTCCAGCAGCCGGTCCAGCATCTTCCCCTCCTCGGAACGGGGGAACATCAGCTTCCCTTCGGCGTGCGCCGAGGGGTACATTACCACCGAACCGCGAGGTATGCCGGAGGTGAAAACGCCCCTTCCCTTCCTCTCCTGCCTGAGCAGGGTCGGCCGGCACTCGAATCGCCCCGAATCGTTGGTGTATAGCGCCGCCTCCGGCGCCTCGGACATGGTCCCGTCCAGGGCCGGAAGCAATCCCAGTTCCACCAGGATCTGGAAGCCGTTGCAGACGCCGAGCACCGGCTTCCCATCCTCCACGAATCGGACGATATCCTTCTTCAGCCCGCTCTTCATCCGGGCGGCGAATATCGCTCCCGCACGAACGTAATCGCCGGCGGAGAAGCCTCCCGGAAGCATGAGTATGTCATAGCTGCCCAGGTCCCGTTTGAGATCGGAAGGGCATTGACCGAGCAGCTGCTTAAGATGCACCTTTTCAGGGGTAGCGCCGACGGAGGCGAAGGCCTGGGCCGCCTCATCCTCGCAGTTCGTACCTTCTATCCTAAGCACGCATACCTTGACGTCCTTCATCAGTTCACCCCATCAGCTTCGGGAGCGCGCCGCTCCACGCGTCTCTCATGTCTTTCAGCGGCACGGAGGCCTTCCCGTCCCCGGTACCGATCTCCAGGGAGCGGCCGCCCACCTTGCCAAGGATGACGACCGGAACGCCCATTCCTTCCAGGAACTCCCTCTCCTTGGAAGGCTCGATCTCCACCACCCATCGGGTGTTGCTCTCGGAGAACATGAACCATTTGTCCTGTTCCGTCTCGATGCTCGCCCCGATGTCCCCGCCCAGGCACATCTCGGCGACGGCGATGGCCAAACCGCCATCGGACACGTCATGGCAGGATGCGACGAGGCCTTTCTTCATAACCGCGTGCATGTCGTCCATTGACCTCTTCAGCCCCTCTGGGGAAACGCCCGGGACCTCCCCGCCCTGACCACCGTACTGGCGGTACACGGCCGAGCCGCCAAGTTCCTCCGCGGTCTCCCCGACAAGGTAGAGAAGGTTGCCCTCCTTCTTCAGGTCGGTGGTGACGCATTTTCTCACATCCTCCACTATTCCCAGCCCGAGCACGGTCGGGGTAGGAAGCACCGAGCCGCGGGAGGTCTCGTTGTAGAGCGAGACGTTGCCCGAAGGCACGGGCAGGTTCAGGAAGCGGGCGAGGTCGCCCATTCCGGCCACGGCCTGTTTGAGCTCTCCGAGCCTTTCAGGCTTTTCCGGGTTGCCGAAGTTAAGGCAGTCCGTGAACGAGTCAGGATAGCCGCCCACGGCGATGATGTTGCGGCACGCCTCGTCTATGGAGGCCATTCCTCCGCGATAAGCGTCCAGCCCGCAGAACCAGGGGTTGACGCCGATGGCCAGGGCCAGTCCCCTCTCCCGGTCCGGGAGCGGTTTGATGACCGTGGCGTCGGAGGGGCCGCCCCTGTTCAGTACTCCCGAGGCCGGCTTTACGACGGTGCCGCCCCGAACCTCATGGTCGTACATGCGGAACACCCATTCCTTGCTGGCTATGTTCGGGTCTGCCAAAAGGTCCAGGACAACGGTCTTCATGTCCGGAAGCTTGGGTTTGACCTCCCTGATCGTCTTGGAGCGGACCTCGATCTTGCAGGGCCGGCAGTACTCCGGCCCGGCGGTGAGGAACCCCAGGTCCACCTGGAAGACCTGCACGCCCTGCCATTTGAGGGTGACACATTTCCCTGGAACCACCTTTCCTATGACCGTGGCATCAACGTCCCACATGGCGAAAAGGTCGAGGATGCGCTCGACGTTCTCCTCGGACGCCGCAAGCATCATTCGTTCTTGGGATTCGGAGACCCATACCTCCCAGGGGGCCAGCCCGCTCTCCTTCAATGGGACCTTGTCAAGGTCCACCTCGGCCCCGCACCCGCCGGACAGCGCCATCTCGCCGACGACGCAGGACAGCCCGCCGCCGCCCAGGTCCTTCATTCCGTTGATCAGGCCGAGCGAGTTGACCTCCAGGCAAGCATGTATGAGCGGCTCCTTGGTTATCGGATCGCCTAGCTGGACAGCCCCGCGGCTCTCGTCCTCGGACTTGGAGCTCAGTTCAGCGGAAGCGAACGTCACGCCATGGATTCCGTCGCGGCCGGTGCGCCCGCCGCACAGGATAAGGTGATCGCCCACGCCGCCGACGGCGTTGTCGCGCAGGTCCTTCCTCTTCACGATGCCGACGCATCCCACGTTCACCAGACAGTTGCCTAGGTAGGATCCATCAAAGTACAGGCCGCCGCAGACGGTCGGTATGCCGATGCGGTTTCCGTAATCCCTTATTCCCGCGACAACCCCAGACACCAGGTATTTTGGTGTCTTCGAACCGGCGGGAAGCTCGCCCTTAAAGTCAACAGGGCCGAAGAACAACGGATCGATGAGCGCCACCGGTTGCGCGCCCATGCACAGCACGTCACGGACTATGCCGCCTATACCGGTGGCGGCGCCGCCGTACGGCTCGATGGCCGAAGGATGATTATGGCTCTCTATCCTCAGCGCGTAACCGTACTCGTCATCGAACTCCATGACCCCGGCGTCGCCGCGCGACAGGACCTTGCCGTTATCGATTCCGAATATGTGCTCGCGCAGGATGACCTTGGAGGATTTGTAGCAGCAGTGCTCGCTCCAGGCCTGTGCTATCGACTCAAGCTCCACGTCCGTAGGGCGTCGTTCTAGCGCAATGAAATGGTCGCGGATGCGCTTCATCTCGTCCAACGAAAGGGAAAGCCCCATCTCCTTGCTCAATTCCCTTAGCTCATCGTCCGTGGCCGCGGCCAGGCCTATCTCGACCAGGTGGAAGGGCACGTCGCGCTTGAATAACAGGTGGTCCAGGGACATGACCTTCACCTGAGGTCGACCCTGAACTTCTGGATCACTGGGTTAGCAAGCAGCTTGCGGCACATCTCCTCGCATTCCCTGCGGGCGACGGCCGGGTCGGCGTCCATCTCGATCTCGAACATCTTGATCGAACGCACGCCCTTTATGTCGTTGAAACCAAGCAGTTCCAGGGCCTTCTTGGTGTTCTTGCCCTCCGGGTCAGCCACTCCCGGCTTGAGCTCGATCCTTATCTCTGCCACGACCATTGTTGCACCGGTTGAGGAATGACCGTTCAGTAATTAATCTTCTGCCTTTGGCTCACAGGCCCCAATACTGGGACACCGCCTCGAAGGTGCCGGAGAGCACGAACTCCACGGCCATGGCGGCGAGCAGCAGCCCCATTATCCTGGTGAAGGCCATGGTGCCGCTCTTGCCCATGCGGCTGAAAAGGGGGTCGGCGTACTTCAGCAGGACGAAGGAGATGGCCACGGTGAGGATTATGCCAATGAATATGAAAACGGAGTTTAGGGCCGGCTCAGAGGTGTCCATGGCGTAGCTCACGTATATCATCACGGTTGTTATGGCGCCTGGACCGGCGAACAGCGGTATTCCCAATGGAACCACGCCCACTTCCTCCTTCTCGGTGGCCTCCTGCGCCTCCTCGTCCGTCATCTTCGATTTGGTCAATTGACCCTTGGTCATGGTGAAGGCGATGGAGAACAGCAACGCGCCCCCGGCGATCTTGAAGGCCGGGATGGTGATGCCGTAAAGGTCGAAGATATAGTTGCCGAAGAGGGCGAAGACGACCAATACCCCTCCGGCCACGATGCACACCTTGTTGCGGACCTTGCGCTTCTGCTCCGGGGTGTATCCTTCGGTGACGGCCACGAAAACCGGGATGTTTCCCACCGGGTTCATGATGGCGAATATGGAGGCGAAGGCGGTCACCGCGAAGGCCAGGTCCATGCCCCTTGAACAAATCTATTGGTATTTAATCGTGAGCAAACGCCTGGACCACGCGCCGAGCATCATTTTTGGCCGGCAGGTAAAAAGTAAAATATCCATCATATGTCTAGGTTTAAAGAAGCGAACTTGGGTGGGGGATCTTAGATGGGCGCATTAGCTGTCTGTAGAGCGGACATATTGTTCTTGGAGACGTTTCTGATATTCGCAGCGCTATGCGCCATGTCCATCATCTCCATGTTCTTCCTCCAGGGACATTTCAAGGTGAACACCACGTTCCGCGGGTATACCGTTCAGGCGGTGGTCCTCCTCTCCCGGATCGAAGCGCTCCTATGCAGGGGGAAGCTCCGTCACACCGCGCATCTCCGGCGTCTGAAGGCCCGCCTCGTAAACCATTCATCCCATTCCTTCAGGCCCCTATCCATCTCCTGGGCGCGCCAGGCTTTCACGCGCGATGGAAGTGTTCCCAACGCGCCGGAGGGGGGCGGAAATGCAGGTAGCGATACGCACACGTCAGCGTGATGGCCCGACCCCTACGAGCTTACCTTCCGGGCGAATACCAGGTATCCAGTGTGCCCCAGTGTCTCGTACGACGGTCGAACGCCCATCTCGTGCACGACCATCTCCCTCTGCATGTTCTCCAAGCTCCGCACCTCCACGAATCCCTTCGCGCGCAGCTGGCGAACGATCTCCTCCAGCTGGTTGGTGTTCGGTACGTACGAACAGAAGCGCCCCCCGTTCCTGAGCATCGCAGACACGTTGTCCAGGGCGTCCCAGGGGTCCGGCATGTCCAGCACCACCGCGTCAGCCGAGATGTCCAGGCGGTCCTTCCTGACGTCACCGATCTCCAGGCGCCAGGCGTCGGCCAGCCCAGCCTTCTCCACGTTGCGCCTTCCCTTCTCCGCGAACTCCGTCCGTATCTCCATGGAGACGACCTTCCCCCAAGGGCGGACCTGGTTCAGCAAAGCTATGGTCAGGGCGGCCGAACCGACGCCGGCCTCCAGCACCGTGTCCCCCGACTTGACGTTCAGCTCCAACAGTATGGTGGCGGCGTCCTTGGGGGTGATGACCTGGGCTCCGCGTTCAACGGATGACATCATCTCCGAGGCGCCGGGAACGAGTATCCAGAACCTCTTGCCGGCGATGGAGACCTCAGAGCCGTCCTCGGCCGACAGCAGCTTGTCCCCGTCGACCACGCCCATCGCTCCCAATTTCAGCATTCCCTTGTTGAGCACCAGCCAGGTCCTCTTGCCCTTCTCGTCCAAAAGATAGATCAGGGAGCCCTCGGGAAGCATGGGTAGGGCATCCTGCCAAGGGATTATAAGGGTTCCCTCACTCCTTCAGCCTGGCGCCGCACTCCGGGCACTTTTCGTCCGAGGAGGATATGGCCGCGCCGCACTCCGGGCAACGGGGAATGCCCCTTATCTGCTTGACCTCCTTCTTCTTGGGCTCGGGAACAGGTTCCGCCTTGGGTTCCTTCTTCTTGTTCGCGTCCTCCTTCATCTTGTACTCAGGGGCCTGGTAGCTCTTGGGGTCCACTGCCTTGTCCCTTTCCTTGTCCTTCATGGAGCGCACGCCTATGAAGGCCATCAGGCCGAGCACGGACAGCAGGAACCCCAGCAATATCCATATGACCTCGACCTTTCCTTCCTTTGCCATCAGCCCGTATAGGTAAACGGCGATCGCCCCTCCGATCGCCAACCAGATAATTATCGGTATCAAAATGTCCAGAGCCATCCCTTCTATTCGGCATCATGGATTTATGAATATATCAAAGTGATTTTCGATCCCCTCTAGAAAAGGCCGACCATATCGGCGACCATCAGGAACAGGCATACCATAACGACCGCTGGGACCGTGATGACGATCCCGGCCTTGGCCAAGTCCCTACGGCCGACCTTCTTGGTGGCGTATATCAAAGTGAAGGGCGGGGTTCCGATGGGGGTGATGAAGCTCAATGAGACGCAGAGGCCGCATGCCAGGACCAGCAGTTCCGGCTGCACGTTAAGGGCGACGGACAGGCCGAGCAGTATGGGTATGAACATCGCGGCGGTGGCGGTGTTGCTGATGAAGTTGGTAAGGGCCACCGTCGCAAAGGCCACCGAGAGCAGCACGACCAGCAGCTGCGCTCCGAGCAACGCATTCCCCAGGCCGCCTGCCATCCATTGCGCCGCTCCCGAGTATACCAGCCCCTCGCCTAGCGCCAGCCCTGAACCGATTATCAGGAAAACGTCCCAGGATATGGAACGGGCGTTCTCCCACTCTATGGCCCTGACCGCGAACAGGAAGACGCAGGCAGCCAGGGCCACCATTGCCGCGCTCATGAAGGACGGCGGAAGCCCCAAACGGGAAGCGATCTCCGCTCCCGTGACCCAGAGCGCCACAGTAGGAAGGAAGACCAGCAACGTCCGCTTCTCTCCAGGCGAGAGCGGCCCCATGTCCATCGCCTCCTGGCGCATCTCCCCTATGTCCAGGCGTTCGCCGTGCGAGGGGTAGAGCCGGGTCAGCAGGAACCAGGCCATGAAAAGGAGCAAGAGGCCGAGGGGGACGCCGATCATCATCCAGTCCAGAAAGGTGAACTCCTGCTCCCGCGACAGCAGTCCGGCGGCGATGGCGTTGGGGGCCGAACCGGTCACGGTCATCATCCCCCCGGCGGAAGAGCCGATGCCCACGCCCAGAAGCATGCGGGCGGTGGCGCCCTCCCCCATCCCCTTGAGGCGGGAGGACATCCCGAGCACGACAGGTATCAGTATGGCAACCGCTGCCGTGTTGGATATCCACATGCTAAGCAGGGCAGAGGCGGCCATCAGAAAGAACAGCGTCCGGTCCCGGTCCCCCTCGGCCCTCAGCACCATCATGTACGCCAACCTTTTATCCAGTCCGTTGGAGCGAAGCGCCTCGGCCAGTATCAGCCCCCCGATCATCAGGAACACCACTGGATCGGCGTAAGGGGCCAGGGCCTCCGCGGCCGGGAACACCCCGAAGAGGGTGAGCAGCACCGGCACCAGCAAGGCCGTGGCCGGGAGTGGCAGCGACTCGAAGGTCCAGAGCATGGCTACGCAGAGGAATATGCCCAGGGCGTCCTGCACCTGGCGGTCCATGTCTATCGGTAACAGCACCACCACGGCCAATGTGAGAAATGGGAAGGCCAGCTTCAGGACCCTCTGCTGCATGGGGCGCAGTGTCCGGAAGAAATGGAAGAACGGAAGCCTGCCCGTCAGCGAGTAGATGACATCGCCCAACGGGCGCCTCTCCTCCACGTCCGCCATGCAATTAAGATGGGGGCCAGGGATATATTAGGTTCACCAGGGAACAAGATTTTAATAGGCCGACCACGTTTGACGCCCGATGGCCAAGCAAGCCTACTCCAAAAAGGCTGTTGCAATGTTCTCCCTGCTGCTCATAGTGGCGGCGGTTCTGTTCTACTGGGTGTGGGGCATATCCTACGGCAGCTGGAACATCTTCTCCGCGGAGAACATGGGCGTGTATTCCATCTTCGTCGTGCTTCTCGGCCTCGGCGTTCTAGGTCTGCTGCTCGTCAAGTTCAAGCAGTGATCGCCGACGGAACTATTATATCTGGTCCAGTTGAATATTGTCCAGAGGCGGGATAGTTGAAAAAATTGGGCAGCTGGTTCGTGCCGCACCTCATGGGTCTCCTGATATTGTTCGAAGGGGTGGTCCTGGCGGTCATGGCGCGAAAGGTCGAACTCGTGGAGGTACTGGTCATGGACCAGATGATGACCCTGGTCATGGGCGTGGTCCTGATCATGCTCGGCCTCCTGCTCTTCATTCCGCTGTTCCCGCAGCTGCAGAGGGTCAGCGAGCGGCTGATGTATCGAATGCAGGTCGTGGCCGCGGTCGCCGTCATGGTGATCTCCCTGGCGTTCCTTCTCCTGGCCGCCCCGGCCCGCATCGAAGGCATCGGTTCCATACGCATGTTCTGGGTGGTGCTGGGCGCTGCCCAGTTGTTCTTCCTGGGAACAATGGCCCTCGTTTACATGTACTACGAGCCGCTGGCCAACAGGCGTATGGCCTGGTTGGAATGGCTGGGAATGCTGGCGTCCTGCCTGGTGATCACCGAGGGCGCTGTGATACTGGGTCTGCGCGGTGACCTGAACGTTCACGGGGAGCTGCATTCCGGCCCCTCTCTCATGGTCCTTATCGGAGTGGCCCTCGCTGCCTTGGGCATAATGGAGATCGTGATATTCAACCGCCGGCGTGAGGGGCAATCCGAGAAGCTGCTGGAGATGCTGGACTGGACCGGGATGGGCATCAGCGTGGTCATAGGGGCTATCGGGCTGCTCATTTTGACCGTGGTCACCTCCATGACCCTGGACGGAATGGTGTACGGCTACCACTGGCTGCTCATCGCCGGCATGCTTCTGGCCCTGCTCGCTCCCTTGCTGAACTACGCCCAGACGATCGTGGCCGACCGCGAGGGCTGGAACATGGACTTAGGGCTCATCACAACGATGGTCCTGCTGCTGGCCATCCCCTTCGCCGTCGCCCTCTGATCACATGGATCGGGCCGCGTAGGTGGGCCGGTCCACAGGCTTGCCGCAAACGATGCACCTTCCATCGTACTCTTCCTTCATGTAGGGCGATCCCAGCATCTTCAGGCCCGTTCTCTCCTCGAACTTGCGGCCGCATTCCTCCTCGCCGCACCAACCGAAGCGCACCACCTTTTCCGGCACATCGTCCAGCGAGGCAAGGTCCTGCACGGCGTCCCGAGAGGCGGCCTGGGCCCTCGCCCTCATGTCCTTGGAGATGATGGAGAGCAGTTCGCGAACCTCCTGCACGGCCTTGCCCCTGTCCAGGCTGCCCTTGGCGCCTGAGTCCCGCCGGGCGTAGGCGACCCTGCCCCCCTCTATGTCGCGCATCCCCATCTCCAAGCGCAGCGGCACGCCGCGTATCTCCCAGTTGTGGAACTTGCTGCCGGGGCGCTCGTCGCTGTCGTCCAGCTTAACGCGCAACCCGCCGGCGGTCAGTTCCCGCTGGAGCTTCTGGCACTCCTCGGCCACCTTTTCGACGTTGCCCTTGGCGAGTATCGGGACTATGACCACCTGGAACGGGGAGATGTCCGGCGGGAGCACCAGCCCCTTGTCGTCCCCGTGCACGGCGACGACGGCGCCGACTAGGCGCTCGGACATGCCGAAGGTGGTCTGGTGGGCGAACCTGTGCTCGCCCTTGTCGTCCTCGTAGGTGATGTTGAAAGGGCGGGAGAAGTTCTCCCGGTAATGGTGTATGGACCCAAGCTGCAGGCTGCGCCCGTCAGGAAGCAGGGTGTCCACTCCCACCGTGTAGTGGGCGCCGGGGAACTTGTCCCATTCCGTGCGGCGCAAAAGGAAATATGGCAGGCAGAGGTGCTCCATGATGTTCTCCAGTATTACGAAGTCCTCCTCCACCTGGCGCTGGGCGTCCGCCTCGTCCACGTGACAGGTGTGCGATTCGAAGAAGTGTATCTCGCGGACGCGGATGAAGGCCCTGGTCTGCTTCGTTTCGTAACGGAAGGTGTTGACCAGCTGGTACGTCTTAAGAGGAAGGTCGGTGTGCGAGCGGACCCAGAGCGCGAACATCGGGTACATGGCCGTCTCGCTGGTCGGGCGCAACAGCAGCCTGACGTCCAGCTCGTTAAGTCCGGCGTGGGTGACCCAGTACACCTCGGCGTCGAAGCCCTTGATGTGGTCCTTCTCCTTCTTGAACTCCGTTTCCGGGATCAGCAGCGGGAAGCACACCTCGTCGTGGCCGGTGGCATCGCACTCCTCGCGGATGAAGGTGTCTATGAAGCGCATTATCTTCCAGCCATAGGGCGTCCATACGTTCATGCCCTTGATCGGATAACGCTTGTCGGTGAGGTGGGCCAGTTCAACTATCTCGTTATACCACTCGCTGAAATCCTCTTGCTTCCTCATGTTCCGCACCCGGTGCTCGGATGGAACGAAATGTACGGTACGGCTTTAAGGGTTTGCTGGATGCCCGAGCCGTGGAAGGGGCCGCCGTCCCCTCTCTTCCCGGCTCGTACAAGGTCAGGGTCGGAAACGGACAAGGCCCAAGCTGTTCGAAGACGAACTTCCAAAAACAATCCAGATGAGCCTGGGAACTGGGAACGCGAATTGACCGCGTTCGGTGTGTAGACCGTCGAACACGATATTGCGGGCGGGTAAGTTCCGTTCCGGGCCGCACACCGTTCCGGGGACCGGGCGAAGCATGTCCGCCGACTAACGTTCGTGCGCTTCATAGGGCACATTGAATATGGTCAAGGTATGAACGGGTATGTCATAAAAATGGGAGGGGAACATCTTCCCGGGCAGTTCATCATATTATTTATATCGGTATATTAAAATATCCGACCAGAACCGTTAATATCACGAATTATTTCTTAATGCTATTCCTGGCTATAACGAACCGTTCAGGATTCGCTCTCAAGCGACGGTTCGATGCAAAACAGAGATGAACTGATATGGGCAACAATAAGGTCTATTCCATCGTCATCATCCTAGTGGTCCTCTTGGCAGGGACCGCCGGTGCGATGACCTTCATAAACAACGGATCGAACGACGATGACAATGACGATGCATCGGCGGAAAGGGTGTTCTATGATTCCTATGGCCTGAAGTTCGTGGTCCCTATGACCATCGAGACCAGCGTCGTGCAGTCCGGGCCACCGATGACCTTCCTCTCGTATCTGGGAAAGGGCGTGATGGACACCATCATCGCCACCGGCAACGATGTCAAGCATTCCGGGGGACTGAACACCTACAACGCCGCATACGACTTCACCCCGATAGCTACCATCACCCAGAATACCTTCACCACCACGGAGATCGAGAAGATACTGGCTTTGAACCCGGACATCGTGATCGTCGCTGGCGGCGATACCCTGTTGGACACCGTGAAGTCTTTCTCCGACACGTTGAACAACGCCAGCGTCGCCTGTTGCGTGCTCAAGCGCGCGACCGAGGTAACCGACGATGGGTTCAAGGCGCAGTTCCGGCTGATGGCCGAGGTCTTCAACGTGCCCGAACGGGCAGAAGAGGTTATCAGTACGGGCGCCCAGTACGTGTCCGACCTGCAGGAGATCCTCGCCTCGGTCGAGACCACCGAGGTAAAGCACGTGTTCGCTGCCGGGCTCACTTGGGGAGGGGCCGGGGGGTTCTACAAGTCCACCTCCGCGTACACCCCGTTCGAGTACCTTGGGGACAAGGTAATGAACGTCTACAGCTGCATCACCGACGTGCAGAACAGCGTGCTTTCCTCCGAGGCGCTTCTCAACTATGATGCGAACGTGCACAGCATAGATATGATATTCATAGACACCGGGAGCGGATACAGCACCACCCTGGAGCAGTTCGACGGCAGCACAAACGAGAAAGCCGTCCGCGCGCTCTCGGCCTTCACTACTAGGGAGGTATACTCGGCGCTTCCATGGTGCGCAAGGGGCACGATGCCCGACAACAGCATCATCATAGCCTATCAGATCGCGGCGCTCATGTATCCGTCCCTCTTCCAAGGCTTCGACATGGACGCTTTCGCCATGGAGGTATGGGAGCTGTTCATGGGCTTCGACGGGGCAGGTCAGACCGTCTACGACCTGAAGATGGCGTACGTGCATGACACGCTAGGCGCGGACAAGGGCCTGCTGGACCGCTCTCCCCTGGTGGGCCCATGAACGGCTGCCGGTGCCCCGCTACTCGGACTCTCATGCTGCACAAGGCCGGGGTCTGATATCCCTTGAAGGGAATTGCAAGGGGGGCAGGGACAGCGATGCCTATCTGCAGTTCACCGGCCGGAAGGTCCTGGTGCTACTGTTCATGGGGCTGGTCATCATCGTCGTATCCATATTCTCCATAGCTTCCGGGGTGTACTCCATCTCGCCCGCTGATGTCATAGAGGTGCTCTTCGGTGGCGGAAGCACCATGGAGCGGACAGTGGTCTGGAGCGTGCGGGCTCCTCGGATCGCGGCCGCGCTAATAGTCGGTTCAGCGTTGGGCGTCTCCGGTACTGTGATGCAGTGCGTGCTCAAGAACCCGCTGGCCTCCCCATATACGCTGGGGATATCCAGTGCGGCGGCCTTCGGGGCCGCGTTCTCCCTGGCGGCATCCTACTTCGGGCTCTTCAGCTCGGGGCTGGTCGGGGAAGTGCTCGGCGGGATATACGGCATGGCCATAAGCGCCTTCGTATGGTCGATGGTGGCGGTGATGGTCACTGTATCCCTGTCCAAACTGGTGTCCACCACGCCCGAGAGCATGATCCTAACCGGCGTCGCCCTAGGGGCGATATTCAGCTCGGCCCTCTCCTCACTGCAGTATTTCGTGGACGATACCACCCTGGCATCCATGGTCTACTGGCAGTTCGGGGACCTGTCCAAGGTGAACACCATCAAGCTGGGGATCATGGCCGCCGCCACCCTCATCACCTCGATCTACTTCGTGCACAAACGCTGGGACTACAACGCCATGGAGGTAGGGGATGATGTCTCGAGAAGCCTGGGCATTGATACCAAGAGGACCCTGATCTTCACGATGGTCCTCTCCTCGGGTGTCACGGCCATATGCATATCCATGGTGGGAATAATCGGGTTCGTAGGGCTGATGGCCCCGCACTTCATGAGACGGGTCATCGGTGGCGACCACCGGTTCCTGATCCCCGGTTCCATGCTCATGGGGGCGTCCATCCTGCTCATAGCCGATTCTATCGGCCGATTGGCCTTCGTGATATCCTTCCCCGTAGGGATAATCACATCCTTCCTGGGGGGCCCGCTCTTCATCCTCATCCTTTCCCGGGAGCGCAGGAAGACGGAGGGGTAGCGTGCTGAGCGTATCGAATCTCAACTTCCAATACGGGAAAACCAAGGTCCTTCACGAAGTGAGCTTTGACATCGAGGACAACGCCATCGTCTCCATCCTGGGGCCGAACGGCGTGGGCAAGACCACCTTGCTCCGCTGCTTGTGCAACTTCCATAGGCCGTCGGAAGGGTGCATGACCATCGATGGCAACAATATGACCGATCTCCCCATCAGGGAAATGGCGAAGTATATTGGCTATGTCCCACAGCGTTCCCGGGCCTCCCGAACGACCGTGTTCGATTCGATACTCATAGGAAGGCGCCTATTCATCAAATGGTCCGTCACTAAGAAGGACATCGACCTGGTATGGGAGATAATGGACGCGCTGAACATGAGATCGCTGGCCCTGAGGTTCGCAGATGAGATCAGTGGGGGGGAGTTCCAGAAAGCTCAGATAGCCAGAGCCATAGTGCAGGAGCCCAGGGTCCTTATAATGGACGAACCCACGAGCAATCTGGACATAGCGAACCAGCACAGAACCATGCATATGATATGCGATCTGGTTAGATCTAAAAGCATCTCGACCGTGATGACAATGCACGATATCAACCTCGCCGCCAATTTCTCTGACAAGCTGCTCTTCATGAAGGACGGAAGGATCGTCTCCTACGGAGATAAATGGATGATCAACGAAGACCTGGTAAAGGAAGTATATGGCATAGATGTGGATGTCATCGAGCACAAGGGAACGCCCTTCGTCATACCAAGAAAAGAACAGGCGGATGCCTGCCTTAGTAAGGATAACGGAAGCGGCCGCCCTGAAGCGTAAAGGAGGCGCGATGCCTAATCCAGTATGGCCTTGGCGACCTCTGGTGCCACCGAGATCTGCGAGACCTCCGATTCCAAGGTATTGGCGCAGGCCAGCTTGTCCACGTGCTTCTTGAGGTTGTCGAGCGCGTTGCCCACGAACAAACCGTGCGTGCAGGCGGCCATGACGGTGCGGGCGCCCAAACGCTTCAGCTCCTCGGTGGCAGCGACTATGGTTCCGCCAGTGGAGATGATGTCGTCCACGATGAGCACCTTGCGGTCCTTGGCGTCGATGTTCTTCGGCGTCATGTGCACGCGGGTCCCGGACAGCCTCGTTTTGATCAGGTAGTCCCAGTCCACGCCCAGCTTCTCGGCCGTCCAGCCGGCGCGTTTCAACGCTCCCTCGTCCGGAGCGAGCACCAGGTCCACTCCGTACTCCTTGAAGAAGTCCCCCACGCAGGGCGCGGCATGAACGTCCTTGACCTTGGCCTTGGTGAACCAGTCCATGATCCGCGGGTTGTGTATGTCGACCAGGACCACCCGGTCCGCGCTCATCTGTATGTGCTCGACCATGACCTTGGCCGATAGAGGTTCACCGCGGTTGAAGCGCTCGTCCTGGCGGGCGTAGCCGAAGTAGGGAATGACGCAGGTGACCTTCTCGGCCCCCAGGCCCCAGACGGCGTCCTGCAGTAGCAGCAGCTCAACGAACTTTTCATTGGGATAGGAGTTCTGAACGATGACCACCTCGCCGCTCAGAGCCTCGCGCTCGATGCGCGCGTACGTCTCGCCGTCGGGGAAGGTCTTGGTGACGGCCTGCACGTACTCAGCGTTCAGCTGCTGGGCCAGGTCCTTGGCCAGGTTGGAGGAGGCGGAGCCGCCGATTACAATCATCGCCTGGAGATTATGTTACCGATAAATAAGCGATTCTGCCCGGCTGGAGGCGCATCGCCTCTTCCCCGTCCACGGGGCCGCGCCGACCAACGCATCCCCAACCTATTTATCGTGCGCGCATTATATCTAACCCGGATGGGAATGCAAACCAATTCTATTTCAGAGTCCAGCGGTAAGTCCGCCCTTCCTTCCGAGGAAGAGGAGGAGGCGTTCGTGGAAGAAGAGGTCCTGGATGATGATGTCGAGGACGTCGAAACCCCGGACGAGGTCGTTGTCCACAGGGAGCGCAAGCCCTCCGAACACACCTTGGAGGACGAGAGGTACGGTCATCTCGATGGCGTGGGCATGATATACGGGAACGTGGGGGCGACCTCCTTCAACCTCCGTGTGCTGGGCGACCTGCAGAAGATGGACTACGTTCAGGTGCTTCACCAATCTCACGGTTGGGTGCTCGGTCAAGTGTCCGACATGGAGCGCAAGACGGACCTCACCCTTGAAAGGGCCAAGAGACTGAGCGAAGGAATGGATGTGGACATAGACGAGATCGTGATCGCCAAGATATCCATTCTGGGCTTCAGGGACGAGAGGAAGCTGCTGCAGGTGCCGCGTTCCCCGTTCAGGGCCGGGGACATGGTGTACCGGGCCAACGACCAGCTCATAAGGGAGGTCATCGGACTCAAGGAGAACACCCCCACCGGGGCGTACCTCGGAAAGCTGTTCGGTTACGATATCAACATCGAGGTGGACATCAACGCCATGGTCCAGAAGCACGTCAGCATCCTGGCCAAGACCGGCGGCGGGAAGAGCTTCCTGTGCGGCGATCTGGTGGAAGAACTGATGAAGCACGATGTGACGGTGCTCATCCTAGACCCGCACGGGGAGTACGGGGCGATGCGCGACACCGGCTCGATCATGCCCGGTAAACGGGATTTCGGCATACAGCCGATGGGGTTCAAGGACAAGATAACGGAGTTCGCCACCGACACCACCATCAACAAGGACGCCAAGCCCCTGAAGTTCACCCTGGCCAACATCGATGCCCGGGACCTGCTGGCGCTGACGTCCATCAAGAACGGCAAGGTATACCTGAACGCCCTGCGCAAGGCCATTGACGGTCTCAAGGCGGTCAAGAAGGATTACGGTCTTAAGGAGATAATAGCCATACTGGAGTCCGACGAGGACGCCAACAATCAGACCTTGGTCGCCGAGCTCGCGTACCTCAACGAGGTCAACATATTCGCCCCGCAGGGGACCAAGATCGACGAGCTCATATCCCAGGGTAAAACGACCATCATCAACCTGAAGGGCACGCCGCCGGACATTCAGGAGCTGATAGTCACCCGCCTGGCGACGGCGATGTTCGAGCTGCGGAAGCTGGGCAAGGTGCCCCCGATGATGATGATCGCCGAGGAGGCGCACAACTTCTGTCCGCAGCAGGGCGCCACCTCCTGCTCCAAGATATTCCGCACCATAGCCGCCGAGGGCCGCAAGTTCGGCCTGGGGCTGACCATCATATCCCAGAGGGCGGCCAAGATAGACAAGAACGTTCTATCGCAGTGCAACACCCAGATGATACTCAAGGTCACCAACCCCAATGACCTGAAGGCGATAGTCTCTTCCGTGGAGGGCCTGCAGGACGGCATGGACCAGGAGATACAGCGGCTGCCGATAGGCGTCGCCCTGATAATGGGCGGGAACATACAGATGCCGCTGTTCGTGGAGGTTCGCCCGAGACAGAGCAGGCACGGCGGCGAGTCCGTGGAGATAATTCCCTCCAAGAGGCTGTGAGATGCGGGACACGATAACCAGGGAGCATCTGGACCGCTACCTGTCCATAACCAAGCGCGCTCTGGAAAAGGTCGCCATCTCCGCGCCTGAACGCTCCTTCAACCGCAAGCTGGCCGATTCCTTCCTGGAGATGGCCAGTACGTATTACTCGGACGCAAAGCACTTCGCCGAGAATGGCGATCTCGTGAACGCCTTCGCCTCCGTGAACTACGCCCACGGCTGGCTCGATTGCGGCGCCCGCATCGGTCTTTTCGACGTGGGGCAGGACGACCAGCTGTTCACGTTGTACGAGTGATCACAGCAGCCTGGGTCCCTCGACGTCCACCGAGCATCGGTACACCTGCCCGAAACGTGACAGCACCTTGGCCAGAAGGTCGAGGTCCGGGCCTGTCGCGAACACCGAGTTGCCTATCATGGCCTGGCTGGCCCAACCCCATTTCTTCGCCTCCCACACCGCCCTCCTAACCTCCGGCGTGGAAAGCCCGGAGCCCTCCATGAACTCGTTGGATCGGCGGAACAGGTTCTCCGTCGTTGGCTCCTCCACCAGGCGGTCCACGCCGCGCGATCCAAATGAGTTGATGCGGTACACGGTCTCCCGGTCGGACAGCATCTCCGCGGTCGGTATGGACGGGCCAACGACCGCCAGCACCAGGTCCATGCGGCCGTCCATCCTGCCCACATCGCCTATAGGTGGAAGCCCCGGCCTTTTGCGAAGCTCGATGCCGCCGCGCATTATTCCCGACACGTCCCCCATTCCCGTGCGGTTCGCTATCTCCGCGGAATGCGCCGCGACGTAAGCGTCGCTCTCCGGCGATCCCAGAACACGGGCCAGGGCCCAGGCGGCGGATATGGACCCGGCCGCGCTGGTCCCGAACCCCTGGGCCACGGGGAGCTGAAGCTCGTTGCGCACCTTGACGTCGAGAGGGCGCTCTCCCAGCATGTTGCGCACCGCCCTCTCGGTCACCGGCGCGTTGGCCTTGAGCCCGTTCAGCCAGATGTCCACCTTTCCCGTTCCATCGGCCACCTCCACCTCGCTGACGACGCCCAGCGAAATGCTGAGGCCGGCGCCTCGGGAGCCGCAGGTCATGACGTCCTCGTGCTGGCACACCTGGAACAGCCCTGTCACGTGTCCGGGGCAGAATGCCTTGGCCCTCATAGCTTCGAGATCTCCTTGATCAGCTGACGCGCAACCTCGGACTTGCTCCCCTGCATCTCCGTCCGTTTCCTCGGGCGGACAAGTACCACCCTGGTTCGACCCTCTTCAACGTCCCGCAGGTCATTGGCCACCACCGCCTTGAGGCCGTTCCGTTTCAGGGAGGCCAGGGCCTCGTTGACCAGCTCTTCCCGGCTAACGCCGGATTCGGCCTTGAAGCCAACGACCCTGCTGCATCTCTCGCGTACGAGCGGCAACATCTTCGGCACGTTCCTGAGCTGCAACGCGGTGACCTTCGCCTCCGAGGGCAATTTTCCCTTCTCCCTGTCGAATGTGAAGTCGGACAGCGCCGCGGGCACCATGACCAGATCATGATCGATGCCGGCGATCATCCCCTCAAGGTCCGCCAGGCTTTCGAAGCGCTCGACGTGGACGAACGGCGGAAGCGGCACCGAGCAGCGCCCCATCCACAGATCGACGTCGGCGCCCTCGTGATAGGCCGCCTTGGCCAGCTCCACGGCCGTCTCGCCAGTCCCCCGGTTAGTGACGACGCGCATGTCGTCCATGCTCTCGGCCGACGAGCCGCCAATGATCAGCAGCCTGCGCCCCTTCATCCTGCCGTCGGAGAGCCTGCGTATGACGGCGTGGACGATCTCCTCCCTCACCGCTATCTTGGCCTTCCTCCCCTCCATCCGGGGACCGATGAATTCAACGCCGGCGCTTCTCAGCCTTTCAATGTTCTCGGCCACCATGGGGTTGTTGAACATAGCCCCGTGCATGGCCGGGGCGATGAGGATCGGAACGCCAGAACCAAGTGCGACAGTGGCCATGGTCGTTACGGTCGTATCGTCAATGCCGCAGGCGATCTTGGACATGGTGTTTGCCGTAGACGGAGCGATCAGCAGAAGGTCCGCCCTTCCCGGCACGTCGCCCAGAAGCGCCACGTGCTGGACCCTGCCGTCCAGTTCCACGATCGCCTCCTGGCCGGTGGCGAAGCTCATGGAGCAGGGCGTTACAAGTCTTTGCGCTTCGGGGGTGAGCACTGGGACCACCGTGGCGCCGTGGCGCATGAGGTCCCTGGCCAGTTCGAAGCACTCCACGGCGGCTATGGAACCGGTGATCCCAAGCACTATCCTCCTTCCCTGCAGAAGGGATGACATGCTACCGACTATCGCATCGGAGGGGTGCATGCTGCTAAATTCGGGCGACTCGATTTAAACGTATGCCTGAACGACCCTCTTCACGGCCTCCAGCACTTCGTTCAGGTCCCCGTTGGAATCGATGACCGTCCAAGCGGCCTCCCTTGCCAGCATCAGGTACGTCTCCTGGACCCTGCGCAGGTAACCCTCGCGCTCGAACTTGCTGGGATCCCCGCGGTTGCCCACCCTAAGCATGGCCACCCCCGGGTCGCTGGTCAGCAGCACGGTGACGTCCGGGTGCCTCACCACCGGTCCGTTAAGGTTCAACAGCCAGGACACGGCGTTCTCCCCCATGTCATGCTCCAGCGCAGCGCCCTGATAAGCGACCGTCGAACCGTAATACCGGTCGCAGATGACCACCTTGTCCCGCTTCAGGAGCTCATCGATGCGCAGGGTGTGCTGACAGCGGTCGGCCGTGAAGAGCAGCGACTCGGTTCGGGGGTCCAGGTCCTCCTGGTTCGCCCGGCGCACAGCCGCTCCTAGCCAGTCCTCGGTGGGCTCGGCCGTGAGAACGACATCCCGCCCCCCCTCCTCCAGCCAGGCCTTGAGCTTCTTGGACAGGGTGCTTTTGCCCGTTCCATCTATGCCCTCGAACACTATGAAGACGCCCTTCCCGCTCATTTCAGACCCGCCTTGCGCTGGTATATCCTCCAGCTGAGTATCAGTTCCTTGGCGGCGTACACCTCGTCCACCCTGGACACGGAGGTGTACCGCGGGGACGCCTTGATGTCCGCCGGATCGCCGGCGGCTATGTCCAGTAACGCTTGCGCGTAGCGGTCCAGGGTATCCTTGCTCTCCGATTCGGTGGGCTCGATCATGAGGGCCTCCTCGACCAGCGATGGGAAGTACACGGTCGGGGACATGAACCCCCTGTCCAGCAACGCCTTGGCCACGTCCGTGGCGTGCACCCCCTTCTCCTTGGCCAGTCTCCTTGCGGACACCACGAACTCGTGCTTGCGCAGCTGGGCGAAGGGCATGTCGTACGCCGCAACGACCTTGCTCTTCAGGTAGTTGGAGTTGAGAACGGCCCTCTGAGAGGTCTCCTTCAGGCCGTCCCCTCCCTGGGCGATGATGTAGGCGTAGGCGCGCACTAGCACGGCGAAGTTGCCGAACATGGAGCGCACCTTCCCTATGCTGTCCGTGCGCTCGTAGTCCAAGCGGTACCTGCCCTCATCGGACACTATCCTCGGCACGGGCAGGTATGGCTCCAGGAACTTCTTGACGCCCACCGGCCCCGCCCCCGGCCCCCCGCCGCCGTGCGGGGTGGCGAAGGTCTTGTGAAGGTTGAAATGAACGATGTCAAAGTCCATGGTGCCCGGCGAGGTCGTTCCCATTATGGCGTTCAGGTTGGCCCCGTCATAGTAAAGCAGGGCGCCGGCGGCGTGCACCATCTCCGCCATGCGGACAATGTCCTTCTCGAAGAGGCCCAGCGTGTTGGGGTTCGTGACCATCACCGCCGCGGTGCGCTCGGAGAGCGCGGCTTCCAGCGCCTCCAGGTCAACGCACCCATCCTGTCCGGACGGGACCTCTATCACCGTATAGCCGGCCATTGCCGCGCTGGCCGGGTTGGTCCCGTGCGCGGAATCGGGGACTATGACCTCGGTCCTGGTTTGCCCCCGGTCGGCATGGTAGGCCTTGGCGATGAGCATGCCGGTGAACTCTCCCTGCGCGCCGGCGGCGGGCTGCAGGGTGACGGCGTCCATCATGGAGATGGCGCACAGGGCCTTCTCCAGTTCGCGCATCAGGCAAAGCGCGCCCTGGATGGAGTCCTCGTCCTGGCACGGGTGAACGGAGGTCACCTCGGGCAAAGAAGAGAGCTTGTCCGCGTACTTGGGATTGTACTTCATGGTGCATGAGCCCAGCGGGTACATTCCGTTGTCAACGCCGAAGTTCATCTGCGACAGGTTGACGTAATGACGGACGACCTCCATCTCCGGGACCTCCGGCAGGCACAGTTCCTTCCGGACCATTCCCTCAGGGACGTTCACTTCATCATCGTTCATCAGGCAGAAATCGTTCTCGCCCTCCATCTCGAATATGAGAGGCTCATCGTAACGCGCCTGGCGGTAGCTCATTGCGCCACCTCCCGGAGGGCGGTGATGAGGCGGTCGACATCCCTGCCGCCGGTCATCTCGGTGGCCGTCAGAAGCATGTGGTCGGCCAAGCGAGGTACGTGCCGCTGCAGGGGCAACCCGCCGATCACCCCGTGCCGCAGCAGCAGCCTGTTCAGCTTCTCCGGCCTGACCGGGGTCTTGACGACGAACTCGTTGAAATGGGCGCCGCTGAACACGGGGGCGTTGAAACCATCCAGTTCATCGATCCTTTCCATGAGGTCGGCCGCCCTCCACATGTTCATGCGCGCTATGGAACGGAGCCCCTTGGAACCGGTCATGCCCAGGTACGCTGACGCCGCCACCGCCAGCAGCGCCTCGTTGGTGCATATGTTGGACGTGGCCTTGCTCCTGCGTATGTGCTGCTCGCGCGTCTGCAGGGTCATGCAGAAGGCCCGACGGCCGTCCTGGTCCCTGGTCATTCCGATCAAACGTCCAGGCATCTTGCGCACATGCTCCATGCGGCAGGCGAACATGCCCAGGGACGGGCCGCCGAGGTTCATCGGAAGGCCCAGGGGCTGTCCTTCCCCTATGACGATATCAGCCCCGTAGTCCCCGGGCGGTCTCACCAGGGCCAATGACAGGGGGTTCGCTCCGACCACCAAAGGCACCTCGGGAAACTCCCTTTTCAGGTCCGGGGCGCGGGAATCGATGATCCCGAAGAGATTGGGCACCTCCGCGTAAATTCCGCAGACATCGTCCGTCATCTTCTCCCGTACATCGTCGAGGTCCAGCTCGCCTGTGAACGGGTCATAGCCGTACTCTACCACGTTGAGACCGGCGCCCGACACGTAGTTCCCGAGAACCGACCTCTTGTCCCAGGACATGGCCTCCGGCACCAGGAACGTTCTTTTCGGCAGTATCCTGTGGCACATGGTGGCCGCCTCCCCCAGCGCCGTCGACCAGTCGTAGTTCGAAGAGTTCACGGCGTCCATGGCCGTGAGCTCGGCTATGTAGCTTTGATATTCGAACAGGGCCTGCAGCATGCCCTGGCTGATCTCCGCCTGGTATGGGGTGTAGGACGTTACGAACTCGGAACGGGAGGTTATGGTGCCCACGGCCGATGGTATGAAGTGATTGTAGGTCCCCCCTCCCAAGAAGAACGGGGCGTCCTCGGCGGTCACGTTCGGCGACAGCATCTCCTTCACATGCCGCACCACCTCCATCTCGCCCTTTCCTTTGGGGAGCGGGATGCCCTCCACGCGCACCTCCCCTGGAATGTCGGAGAACAGCTCTTCCACGCTCTCGATACCCAGTTCGTCCAGCATCCTGCGGTCCAATGGCATGTTAACGGTCCCTCCTAGGCGGATATCTCAATAAATAGTTTGGCTGGCCAGGTCCCCGTGGTCCCTTTTACCGGTACCTAGGAACGCCTGACCTGCACTTCCTGCACCAGGCGCGAGTACAGCGACGGCAGCGATTGCACGTCCTTGACGTCCTGCTTGGCCACCATAACCAACCTCTGCCGCAGCCTGTCATCATAAGGCACGGAGTTCGAGCTCAGGGCGTTCCTCAGCAGCCTTCCGAGCTGACCTCCCTTGCGGTCCCAGTCGGTCATTATAATGGCGCTCTTGCCCTCCTTGGCCAAGCGCTCCGCGATGGCGAAGATGCCGTCGCTGCTCTGCACCTGCACCATCTCGCCCCTGACGCCCAGTATCGTGAGGGCGCCGCGGTCCTTCATCCCCTCTACCAGTATCACCGTCTTGGGGTCCCTGGCGATGAGCTCGTCCAAGACCTCCTGTATCTCTTCAAGCCTCTCCCTATGCGATCTCCCGGTGGTCATGGGTCTCCTCCCAGGGCCTTGCTGACAAGTTCCTCCGGCGCTTGTATGCGCACGACCTTCATGCGCTGCGTGTGCCCCCGGACAACGGTGACCGCGACCCCCATCAGGGAGGAGAGGGTATCCTCGACCTCCTCGTTCGCCCTGCCGCCTTCCGGAGGCGCCCGCACCTTCACCACCAGGCGATGGCGCCAGGGGTCCACTCCCTGCACTCCGGGGGAGGTGCTGTTCGGCGTCACGATGATATCCATCTCCGACCCGTCCGCCGACGGCCGCAGGCACTTGGAGAGGTCCACGCCCAAGGAACGGTCCGGCATTACTTAATCCTTAACAAAATTACACCATCTGGCGACCGCTTTTCGGACGGGCTAGGTCAGTTTCTTATATCAACAACCGAATCCGTCTGCGATGGCCCCTCCGCTCGAACAGCTCAACTACAAGGAGGTCACTGATATCCACCGCAAGGAGAAGAACTCTCCCGATCTGGTGGAGGTAAGACGTGACCTATATCCCGCCTTCCGGGAATACCTGGTCAGGTTGAGGAAGGAGAGCGAGGAGGAGATCAAGAAGGACCCCCTTTCCTTCAAGGCCACCAGCATGACCAACGAGTTCAAGAAGGTCTACAACAAGGGCAACCAGATATTCTTCTATCGCATGAGGAAGATAACCAGCATGGCCACGCGCGCCTCCGAGGGGGCCAAGATCGACATTGGGCGTCTGGTGGAAGAGGAGAGGGAAATGTACGAGCAGGTGCTGCGCGCGATCAACGAGTGCCGGGACATGGCCCTGGAAGGGAAGGCGCCGGAACGCAGGGATCCCGCGCCATCAGGTTCCGTCTGCGCCACGGTGGACCGGGGGCAGATGAGGCGGGCGCTCAGCATGGTTAACGGGGAGGCACAATCTTCAGAGCAGCCCGAACCGGTAGATCGGGTATTGGTCCGCATACTGGACGATCTTCCGGAGATCGTCGGCATTGACCGCCCGTACCGCATGGCCAGGAACGATGTGGTGCTCCTCCCGGCTCCCATCGGCTGCGCGCTGATAAAAAGAGGGAAGGCGCAGGAGATAGTGCCCTTCTGGCGAAAGCCCGAACAGGCTCCATTTCCGTAACGTTTATCTAGGTCGATATGATTCCGTGGCTTACTCGGGCTCGTAGCTCAGCTAGGTAGAGCAATCGGCTCTTAACCGATGGGCCGAGGGTTCGAATCCCTCCGAGCCCGCCATTACGCATATCCAGTCATCGAAGAATTTTTGTCCA
>JAAYDU010000066.1 GCA_012729095.1 Methanobacteriota archaeon
TCTCGATGCCGATCTTCTTCATCTTCTTGACCATCATACCGGTGAAGAGCCGGTACAGACCGCCCATCTTGGGGCTCTTCCCCTTCTTCAACAGGTTCAGCCCGAAGAAGGTGAAGAATATGTGCGTATCGATACCCATGCTGGCTGCCGTGTTCCCCATCATCATGGCCATCATGCCCTTGTCGAAGGTGCCTTCGGACACCGCCATTATGAACTTCTTCTGAACCATATGCAACACCCTTCTATCCTTACATCACTGCGTCTTCTTGATGTAGAAGCGGAACACGCCGCCCTCTTCGTTCTGACCCACCAGCTCGTTGCCCGTCCTGTTGCACCAGGCTGGAACGTCCTCCTTAGAACCGACGTCGTCGGCGATGAGCTCGAGCACCTGTCCCGCCTTCATTTCCTTCATCTTCTTGGCCAGCTTTACAATCGGCATGGGGCACATCAGACCCTTGGCATCGAACGTTTCATCCTTGTCCATGATCATCACCATAACGGTTTTGCACGGTTGTGCAACAATTATATATAACTGTTACTTAATAAGCTTTTCTTAGGGAAGGAGCGACCCATGCCAGAGTCCATTAAGGACGTGAACACCTGCCAGGACCTAGTCCAATGCGCCTACAGTCTCAATGGTTTCGAGATAGAGGTGTACGCAAGGCTTTTAGAGACAGGTCCGCTGAACGCCAACGACCTGGCGGACCAGATGTGCAAGGACCGATCCACGGTCTATCGGGCTCTGCAAAAGATGCTCAGCTGCGGCATGGTCCTGCGGGAGACGTGCAGCATACCCCGGGGGGGATACTTTCACGTTTACAGGGCGATAAGCCGCCATGAACTGCGGGAGAAGCTGACGTACTGCGTGGAGAGCTGGTACAAGAAGATGCAGGACGCCCTGGAGCAGTTCGGGGCGGGCGATGGCGAGTGAGCCGCCCGATGCCTAATAATACCGTTGAACGGGCGTTGGGAACGTCTGCGATGCAGCCATGCCAAGAGTCAAATACGGTCTCGGGGATTCAACACTGAGAGCATGAGCTTCCAAGGAATGGACATCGTGTCGATCCGTGATCTTTCAAAGGATCAGATCGAGCAGGTTTTGGAACGTTCCGAGAGAATGATACCGTATGCCCGGGGGGAGATGAGCTCCAAGGCGTTGGACGGGAAGATCCTGGCCACCCTGTTCTTCGAGCCCTCCACCAGGACGAGGATGTCGTTCGAGAGCGCCATGATGCGCCTCGGGGGCCGTATCACCGACCTGGGCGTGCCGTCAATGAGCTCCATATCCAAGGGCGAGTCGCTGGCCGACACCATACGAATGGTCGAGGTCTATTCGGACATCATCGTTATCAGGCACCCGCGGGAGGGCGCCGCCAGACTGGCCGCCAGGTTCTCCTCCAAGCCGGTCATCAACGCCGGGGACGGGGCGGGGCAGCACCCCACGCAGACGCTCCTGGACCTTTTCACCATCAAAAGGATCAAGAAGGATTTTGACAAGCTCAAAGTGGTCATGGTCGGTGACCTGAAGTACGGCCGCACGGCGCATTCCCTTTCCGAGGCGCTCAGTTCCTTCGGCGTGGAGCTGACCTTCGTGGCCCCGGCGGCGTTGCAGATGCCCAAGGAGACGGTCAAGCAGGTGGAGAGGGCCGGCGGGAAACCCAAGCTGACCAATCACCTGAACGAGACCATCGCCGATGCTGACGTCCTTTACGTCACCCGCATACAGAAGGAGAGGTTCCCCGATCTGGCGGAATATCAGAAGGTGGCTGGGATGTACCGGGTGGACCGGGAGCTGTTGCGCGAGGCCAAGAGCGACCTTATCGTGATGCACCCGCTGCCCAGGGTCGATGAGATAGACCCTGAGGTGGACTACACCCAACACGCCAAGTACTTCGAGCAGGCCTTCAACGGAGTGCCGGTGCGCATGGCCCTTCTCAACATGGTGCTGGGAGGTGAGCTGTGATGAAGGAGTTCAAGGTGACCCCCATCAGGAATGGCACGGTCATCGACCACATAGACTGCGGAATGGCCTTGAAGGTGCTGCGGATAATAGGCATGACCGACGGCGGAAAGGTGCAGTCACCCGTCAGCGTCCTCATGCACGTTCCCTCGAAGAAGGAGGGGTGGAAGGACGTGGTGAAGGTGGAGGACAGGGAGCTGGACCCCAAGGAGGTTGACAAGATCGCTCTGATAGCGCCGAAGGCCACCATAAATATTATCCGGGATTTCAACGTGGCCGAGAAGTACAGCGTCAGGATGCCCGAGCGCGTCGTTGGCAAGGCGAGATGCAGCAATCCCAACTGCATCACCAATCAGAGCGAGCCTGTGGAGCCGGAGTTCGTGGTCGAGTCCAAGGACCCCCCGGTGCTGCGCTGCGTGTACTGCGACCGCCAGCTGGACGACATAGCCGGGAACCTGCTCTGAGGCAGGTCCCTTTTCCTTTTTTCAGGTGTGCGGAATGGGCGTTCTTATCCTTACGGGAA